>JBOGLI010000850.1:0-5800 GCA_050746165.1 Terriglobales bacterium
GGACAGGAGAGCTGGCCTTCAACTTATGGATATGATCGAACGACGAAGCAATAGCTGTCAAGAACTATAGTTGCTAGGGCAAGATGAGGTTGCGAGGTGTATAGCTAATAGAAATAAAGCTGTGCAAATTTCGGTTGGGCTAGTCGCGGCAGAGAGAGACTAGAATCGTACGCAATTACTGGCGGAGGTAAGACATGAGGCGAAGGCCGCTTTTATGCTTGGGCTTCGTGATGGCAGCGACACTGACGTTCGCACAGGCGACGGAGTTCCTGCCGTGCAAGTTCGGTGAAGCGAGAACCATCGGACATGCTGACGGAATCACGGTTCGCACGGTCACGATCGACGAGCCGTCTGGCACGATCGGAGCAACGGCACTGATTCCAGATAGTCCTACTCCCGTCGCGGGGATCGTCTTCTCTCATTCCGCCATACAGGGCAACAGCCGTCGCGTGGACCTGCTGGATCTTGCGCGTGCGATGTCGTTGGCGGGGGCAGCGTCCGTCGTTCTTGATGGCACGATTTCCTGGCGAACTCCAAACGACCAGGGACGGCGCCCGCGCCACATGATGGCCTGCGCAGGGCAATGGCTACTCCTGAACGCCAAACTTGATACCGACCGACTGGCGTTGGCGGGTCCCATGATCCCCTATGGACCTCAAGACGTGAAGTGCACACCACCGGAAAATCCGTGCTTCGCCGAACGCGTGCACCTTAATTTCGGGAGTACCGGGCCGGCAGAGCGTGTGAACACGGACATCATGCTGTCGGACGGTGGCCGGCACATGGCGGAATTCGCTCAGCGGAAGCTGAAATTGAGGGAAGTACGACCAGAGTGGCTAGCCGAAGTTGATCCGCAACACCGCTGAAGATCAGAACGGCTCCCACACATCGCGCGCGAGGATCGCCTTTCGACCTAGCCTGCGCGAGGCGCGATGTGTGGGGCACCCAACTACTTCGCAGCGGTCTTTGACGTCGTAACGGTGACGTTAATCGGGGAAACGTCGGTCAGGCGGACGAGCGGGTCGGAGAGATAAGCATGGGTGAGGAAGCTGGCGCTGCCGACGACGCCGGTTGCGTCCACCGGGTCCGTAACGGCCCCGGTGACGGCGCGCACGTGCGAAAGCGGGCCGATGATGGTCACGGTCGTCGGGCGGACGGTCACGCTGTCGAGGTGGTAGCCGGGGAGGAAGGTGCCGATCACGCGCGGCTCGACTTCAACCTTGCGCGAGGCGCGTTCGTCGAGCGAGAGACGCATCTGGCTGGGCACGGCCTGCTCGAACTCGATGCCGTTGGGAACGTGGATGCGCTTGGAGTCGAGATAGTAAGTGCGTTCGCCGGGCTTGGCCTCGGAGAGGTCGATGGCGACATGGACCTCGGAAGAGGAGAGGTCGCGCACCTCGCGCACCGGGCCGCGCACGCGTACCTGGACTTCGGGAATGGATTCGCTGCTGATTTCGAGCTGCTCGGGCGCGTTCTGGAATTCGACGGGGACGCGCAGCGCGATCTCGGCCATGGGCTCGCGCGTGACGGCGAACCAGAGCAGCACGGCCGCGAGAATCGAGACGAGCTTCAGGCCGATGTTGTGCCAGACGTGTTCGCGGAAGAAGCCCACGGTCAGTCACCCCTCCCGTCGCTGCGTTCCATGCGCGGTGGAAGCATCTCGCGATCTTCGACGTCGTTGGAGTGGATCGCCGTCGGCAGGGCGCTGTGCGGGACGTAGCGGCGCAGCAGCTCGCTGAGGCGTTCGCGGAGCTGGTCGGCGGTCATGTCGCGCTCGATGTTGCCGGAGACGGCGAGCGAAATGTTTCCGGTCTCCTCGGAGACGATGACGGCGATGGCGTCGGTCTCCTCGGTGATGCCGATGCCGGCGCGATGGCGCGTGCCGAGCTGGGTGGAGAGCACCGGGTTCATGGAGAGCGGGAGGAAGCAGGCGGCGGCGGCGATGCGGTCCTTCTGCACGATCACGGCGCCATCGTGCAGCGGTGCGCTGGGTCGAAAGATGGTGGCGAGCAGGTCGTAGGAAACCTGGGCGTCGAGCGGGACGCCGGATTCGATGTAAGTGCGCAGGCCGATGTCGCGCTCGATGATGATCAGGGCGCCGGTCTGGTTCTGCGAGAAGAGATTGGCGGCGAGCACGATGTCGTCGTAACTTTCGGCGCCGACGCCGGAGACGCGCGAGAAGGTGAACTTGCGGCCCAGGCGGGCAAGGGCGTGGCGGATCTCGCTCTGGAAAACGACGATCATGGCGAAGATGGCATAAGGCCAGAGATTGCTCATCACCCAGATGACGGTGCGCAGTTCCAGCTTGAGGGCGAGCAGATACGAGATGGCAAGGCTGCCGACGCCAAGCAGCACGGGGACGGCGCGCGTGCCCTTGATCAGCTTGAGGAACTCGTAAATGAGCACGGCGACGATGATGATGTCGAGCACCGAGAGTGCCGACACCTGTGGCCATCGCCCCGCTAGCTGCGAAAACATAGGAATAGTCTTCAGTCGTCAGTCTTCAGTCGTCAGCTAGTGACCGTGAAGCTGACGCACTGAGACGGACCGAGTAATTGAGCCGCTCGCATGCTCATCGCTACGCCGGCGATGAGGTTCCGCCCCGCTTATACATTGTAGAACAGCGGCGGGAGGGCGAGGGCTGACAAGTCGGGAACGCGGCTATCGGCTCTCGGCTATCGGCTCTCGGGCGCGCGTAAGGGTTCGGCCCAGCAGCAGAGCCAGCACGTAAGCTGCGGAGGCGCAGGCGAGGGTGACGTTGAGTCCCCACTGAATGGCGACGACCATCGCAAGCACGGAGCCGAGAACGCTGGACGCGGCGTTGAGCGCCCAGGCCCACTCGATGGTGTTGTCCTCGCGGCGGGCGAGGGCGCGGAGGCCAGTCTGAAACGGCATGCCCATGGCGAATCCCAGCGGCGCGAGCACGAGCGCGGAGATTACCAGTTTGGCGGCGAAGGGAAGTCCAACCAGATCGCGCAGGAGCGGCGGGAGAACGAAGACGTAGGCCGCGAGGAGGAGGAAGACGATGGTTAGCGGGAGCCACACGCGTTGCGGGTCCGACAGCCACCGGCGGGAGAGGACGCTGCCAGCGCCGCTGGCGAGCAGCATCATGAAGATAACGACCGTCAGCGCGTACGTTGGATGACCGAGGAAGAGGACGAAACGCTGTATGAAGGCGATCTCGGCGAGGATGTACCCGAGGCCGATGGCGACGAAGTAGAGAAGTGCTGAGTGCTGAGTGCTTAGTGCTGAGTTGCGAGACGTCAGCAGCATCGGTGCGATCAGAAAGACGAGCACGGCAATGATCGAGATGACCAGGACCATGAGCAGGACGACGACGCCGAGGTTGATGCGCCAGTCCATGGCCTTGCCGCCGGTGAGCGAGCCGAGCATGTCGCGTAGGCGGACGGTGAAGAAGAAGAAGGGCTGGTTGTCGGAGACGGGAGAGATTTCGTAGGGGTAAGTGGCAATAAAGGCTGCCCGGTCGCTGACGTAAGGACCGATCGCGTGACCGGTGATTAGTTCAGTAAACGCCGATGTAGCTGCTGAACTCGCGGCATGGTTCCGTTCAATCTTTGTTCGTAACGGCGTGCGCTCGTCCCAGTACTTCGCACAATCGGCATCGCTCTTGATCGACTCAGGGCACCCCAATAACTGAATCCCGCCTTCATAAGTCGGTTCGAAATTCGGAGAGTAAATGACGTAGAGATTCGGATAGTCAAGTACGTGCTGGAAAACAGCGGCTTCTTCGTCGTGCGTGAACGGCGTCTTTTTGGCCAACACCGTCACCGGCCGGCCATCCTCGTCAAGCGGGCCATCGGAGATGACGATGAAGTGGTGCGAGAAATCCGTCACACCTTCCTGCTGGAGCGCGGCGAGGGCTTGCGAGACGACGCGCAGCGCTTCGCGCGGTTTGGCGAATTCCCAGCGGGTGATGGCGATCATGCCGTCGGGCTTGAGGTGGTCGAAGTACTCGCGGAAGGCCTCGGTCGTATAGAGATTGTTTTCGCTGAGGGCGAAGGCGCCGGCGGCGGTGGAGGCCCAGGTATCGACCAGGGTCATTTCGAGCACGTCATATTTCTCGTGCGAGTTGCGGACCCAGGAGCGTCCGTCGGCGACCTTGATGTGCACCTCGGGACGCTCGTAGAGGCCGTAGGACCAATCGCGGTAGCGGCCGCGCATGATGTCGTTTGCGATGATGGGATTGATCTCGATGCCGGTGACGTTGGGGCTGCCGTTGGCGACGGCGCGCAGCACGTCCACGCCGCCGCCCGGGCCGATGATGGCGTAGTCGCCGTGCGGACGCAGGACGTTGGCGAGCGAAGAGGGCGCACTCATCAGGTTGTGACGCCACTCCGGACCCCAGTTTTTGGGGTCGGTGTTCATGATGTAGGTGGAGGCGTCGGCGTCGATGACGATAACTTTCGCGCCGCCCTGGTTATCGACCTCGACACGCGAGAGGGCGTTCCAGCGGGCGAACTCGACCCAGGGCTTGTCGCGGCGAACGCCCTTGGCATAAACGATGTCGACGAGCTTGCCGGAGTAGTTCACGATCGCGAGGGCGGCAAGGAGCAGGGCCAGGAGTGTGGGACCGGCTGCCCTCAGCCGGTCCCAACTGGAATGTTTCGTCGAACCGGCTGAGGGCAGCCGGTTCCACACCTGCCTAGACCAGAGCGCGGCGGCGAGGGCTGAGGCCGACGCGGCGGCGATGACGGTGCTGGGACCGCCGACCAGGTTGAGCAGCGGCACGACGGCCATGCAGGCGAGCGCGCCGCCCGTCAGATCGGCGGCATAGAGCTGGGTGATGCGCTGCGGCGTACGCGCGAAGAGGACGGAGAAGAAAAGTCCGGTGAGGAAGAACGGCACGGCCGAAATGAGATAGAGCGCGGTCAGCTTCAGGAAGTTGTGTCCGCTGAGGTCGAGCGAGACCGGGATGTGCAGGTCGATCTCGAGCACGGCGATCAGGAGAAACGCGTTCGCCAGCGAAAGGCGCGCACCGAGTTGTTCGGCGCTCCACCGCGTGAGCCACTCTTTCTTGACGTATGCGAATACACCGCCTGCACCCAATCCCAACAGCGCGATCGAAATCGCCAGGAAGGCGAAGTGATAGAAGAGCGTGACGGAAAAGAGGCGCGTGAGGGCCAGCTCCAGCAGGAGGCTGGAGAAGGACATCACCAGCACGGCCGCGAGGGCCGTGCGTGGGGAAGCCTGCTTTTCGAGAACGGTTTGCGGTGCGACGAGAGTGTTGGACATGGGGTATCAGTAATAAGTAATAAGTAATGAGTAATGAGAGAACCCGTGGTGTGACGCAATGCGTCGCTTCTCATTACTTATTACTTAATACTTATTACTCGTCGTTACTTATTACTCGCCTTCCAGTATTACCTGCGCCATGGCCGTTTCCTTCGTATGCGTGATCGACAGCGAGATGTTCTTTACGCCCAGCTTGGATGCGAGTTCCGCAGCCTTCCCGTGAAATGCCATCGCCGGACGGCCACCGGGCTCGCGGCGAACTTCGAAGTCAGTCCAGGCGACGCCGCCGCGCCATCCGGTGCCGAGGGCCTTCATGGCGGCTTCCTTGGCGGCGAAGCGTCCGGCATAACGTTCGAAACGGTTCGCCTTGGAGTCGCAGTAGCGGATCTCGGCCTCGGTGAAGACGCGGCGCAGGAAGCGTTCGCCGAAGCGTTCGACGGCCGCGGCTATGCGCGGGACTTCGGCGAGGTCGATTCCGGTGCCTACAATCATGGTCGTTACCGAACACCCGGGGCTTTGACGCAGAGGACGCGGAGGACGCAGAGGT
>JBOGLI010000851.1:0-4199 GCA_050746165.1 Terriglobales bacterium
TCTTCGCGCTATTGAACTACCTGTATGCGGACGTGCTTGCCCTGTTCTTTATTGTTGGCTCGCGAGATCCAGCCCCGCATCTCCCACAGTGGGCTCTGCTGGGGTCCGCGGTCTTGATGGAAATACCCATCGCCATGATCCTGGCGTCTCGATTGCTTCCGTTTAGAGCGAACCGGCTTGCGAATATCGCTGCAGGTGGCATTGAGACTTTAGCCGTCGTGTCGATGCAATTCGTTTACCCTCTCGCCACCGGTGCCTGGCACGAGCAGATGTTTCCATCGTACATTTTCTTCGGGACGATCGAAACTATATGCACCTCGATCATCATCTGGCAGGCGTGGACTTGGTCAGAGATGCAAGCCAGTAGCAAGGTCGGAGCGGGTGGTCGGTAACCCCGAAATTGCCCGTCACAGCGCAGAAACCGAGCACACACGTCCTTCAAAGAGCGATAAATCCCCTAATGAGATGGTCCGCCGCTGGCATCCCCAAAGTGGGATGATTCGGCAGCTCACACGAGGAGGACCGTCGCATGCAGATCGCTTCCATCGGCATTGACCTGGGCAAGACCACGTTTCACCTGGTTGCACTCGACAAACGCACTAAGGTTGTCATCAGGCAGAAGTTTTCGCGCAGACAACTGCTCGCCTACACCGCGAACCTGCCGAACTCGCTCATTGGCATTGAAGCCTGTTCGGGTGCGCACTTCATCGGGGCCGCGCTGCGCGACCAGGGCCACGACGTGCGCCTCATCCCGGCGCAGTTCGTAAAACCTTTCTTGAAGTCCAACAAGAACGATTTCCTCGATGCCGAGGCGATCGCCGAGGCGGTTGCGCGTCAGAACATGCGCTTCGTGCCGATCAAGACCGACGACCAGCTCGATCTGCAGGCGCTCCATCGCGTGCGCGACCGGCTCGTGCACCATCGCACGGCGTTGATCAACCAGATCCGCGGGTTCCTGCTGGAGCGCGGCATCACCTTCGCCAAAGGGCCGGCAAACCTGCGCAACCAGATGCCCGCGATACTGGAAGATGCCAACGAGAACCTGACGCCTCGCATGCGCAGTGTGCTCGATCATCTCTGGCAGGAGTGGAAGGCGCTCAACGCCGAGATCGAATCGATCAGCGACCAGATCGATGCGATCGCCGCCGAAGACGCGGCTTGCCGGCGGTTACGCGGCATACCGGGAGTTGGGCCGCTGGTGGCAACTGCAACTGTGGCCGCCATCGGAAACGGCGCCGCGTTTCGCAAGGGACGCGAGTTTGCCGCCTGGCTCGGCCTCATCCCTCGACAACACTCAACCGGCGGCAAGGCACGACTGCTGGGCATCAGCAAGCGAGGAAGCATCTACCTGCGGCGAATGTTCATCCACGGTGCTCGGGCCATGTTGCTGCGAGTAAAGTACGACACCGGCCGCTTAGGGCAGTGGGCGCATGCGCTCGAGTTGCGAGCGCCGCGCAACAAAGTCGTGGTGGCCGTCGCTAACAAGCTGGCGCGCATCGCCTGGGCGGTGCTGTCCAGCGGCAACGAGTACCGCAACGCACCCGTTACAACCGCCTGAGCGCAGGTCGCAATCGGTTTCTTGAAGTCTGCTGAAGAGAGGAAAGACGAAAGAACAGTCAAACGGCGTGCCGGAGAACCTTGCTACGCTAAGGGTCGTTACAGACCGTTCCCCTTATCAGGACCGGCACGCGCGGATCATCATCGTGGCCCGGAGAAAATTCTCCAACTAAAGGCCGGATACATTTACGCAGACTGTACCTTCGTCCCAACAATCTTCTTGCAGGCCGGCGGCGGACCATACATTAGCGTAAGCTTGCGCTTTCCCTTCGCCATTTTCCGCCCACCCCTGGGCCCCGCAAATTCCCAGTTCTTTCCGTCAATAATGTTTGCACAGAGCTATAGCCTCGCAAGCGCATGCTGCCGTAGATACTATAGTACTTGACAGCTATTGCAGCGCCGTTCGACAATATCAGTGAGTTGAAAGCCAGCTCTCCCTTCCGCTCGGCCCCATCCCTGGCCCGCTTCCCTCGATTTCATTCTCCACTGCCCCCTCAACAATTCGGCGCTTCCTTACGCCTCATCCCTCAAGCCTCACGCCTCCTGCCTCCTTGGATTTCCCTCATTTTCCGGCCTTTTTCCTTGGACTCCTTGGATACCCGGGGAGTGGGGCCTGTTGACCCGATGACCGGATGACCCGATCACCCGATTGAAAGGAGCTTTTCATGACCCCGAACCTCAAGAAAGCCCACGCAGCCCCGCGCTGCCAGTTCACCCGCCTCAACGACCAACCCTGCACCCAGCCAGCCCTCAACGGCGGTCCCTTCTGCCGCTTTCATGACCTCATCGTCGAACCGCCGGCCGACTCCCGCATCATCCCCTTCGTCGAGGACGCCACCACGCTGCAGACGGCCCTCATGCAAGTCATCCGCTCCCTCCAGCTCGGCAAGCTCGATCGCCGCACCGCCGGCACCATCCTCTATGCCCTGCAGATCGCCGCCTCGAACCTGAAATATCTCGCCGCCGAAACCGGCCGTCCTTATCCCAATCTCTCCGCCAAACCCACCCGCAAGCAAGACGAGGACGACGACATCCCCGGCCCCTCCCTCGCCGAAATCCTCCTCGACCGTCTCCGCGCCCTCGAAGAAGAACCCGACGAAGATGCCTCTGCCGTTCGTAACGCAGGCGTCTCGCCTGCCGCGCCAGGTTCCGACCGTGGCAACAGCATCTCGGCCATGACTCAGAACGTCGCGGCACCGGAGTCGCGGAGCGACGCTTCGCTGGTAGCCCAGGACGAAGTCCTGGGAACGAGTGAGACATCTTTCCCGAGTCCCGTAGGGACGGACCGGCCCTCGCGCAGCGCACCCCCGCGTCCCCCTGCGTCCCCTGCGGTGAATTCCGCCATCCTCGACAAACTCCACGCCTGCGAATCAAAAATCAAAAATCGAAAATCAAAAATGTCTTTCCTCGCCCCTCGTCCCTCGCTCCTCGTCCCTGCTGCTAGAATGAAAAACATCCCTGTGAGAACGACATGATTCATTTTCCCGTCCCCGAAGCGCTGACATTCGACGACGTCCTCCTGCTGCCCGGCCGCTCCGACGTGGTCCCGGCCACGGTCAACACGCAGACGCGGCTGACGAAGACCATCACGCTCAACATTCCCGTGCTCAGCGCGGCGATGGACACCGTGACCGAGGCGGCGATGGCCATTGCCATGGCGCAGCAGGGCGGGATGGGCATCGTTCACCGCAACCTGACCATCGAGCAGCAGGCCGGCGAAGTGGACAAGGTGAAGCGCTCCGAAAGCGGCATGATCGTCGATCCAATCACCATGTCGCCCGACGACAAGGTGAGCGACGCCCTCGACGTGATGAAGCGCTACCGCATCTCGGGCGTGCCCGTCACCAAGAACCGCAAGCTGGTCGGCATCCTCACCAACCGCGACCTGCGCTTCGAGACCCGCACCGACATTACCATCAGCCGGGTGATGACCAAGGAAAACCTGATCACCGTGCCCGTCGGCACCACGCTGGAAGACGCGGAGAAAATCCTGCACAAGCATCGCGTGGAAAAACTGCTGGTGGTCGACGACAAGTTCGCGCTCAAGGGCCTGATCACCGTCAAGGACATCCAGAAAAAGCTGAAGTACCCGAACGCCGCCAAAGATTCGCAGGGACGCCTGCGCGTGGGCGCGGCCATCGGCGCCACCGGCGATTTCCTGGAGCGCGCGCAGGAACTGGTGGACGCGAAAGTGGACCTGCTCTGCCTCGATAGCGCGCACGGCCACTCCACCCGCGTGCTCGAAGCAGTCAAGCTGGTGAAGCAGAAGCTGCCCGAAGTTCAATTGATGGCCGGCAACGTCGGCACCTACGACGGCGCCTGCGAACTGGCCAAGTGCGGCGCCGACGCGATCAAGGTCGGCATCGGCCCAGGCTCGATCTGCACCACGCGCATCGTCACCGGCGCAGGCGTGCCGCAGATCACCGCCATCGCCGAGGCCTGCCGCGCCGTCAAGGACGCCCAGATTCCGATCGTCGCCGATGGCGGCATCAAGTACTCGGGCGATATAACGAAGGCGTTAGCCGCGGGCGCCAGCGTCTGCATGATGGGATCGCTGTTCGCGGGCACCGACGAGAGTCCCGGCGAGACCATCCTTTACCAGGGCCGCACCTTCAAGTCGTATCGCGGCATGGGATCGCTGG
>JBOGLI010000852.1:0-1906 GCA_050746165.1 Terriglobales bacterium
TGCGCTCGACCTCGAAGCGCTTGATTTTGCGCGTGGTGGTGCGCGGTAGGTCGTCCTGCCAGATGTCGAAGCTGAGGACGCGCTTGGTCGGGGGAAGCTGGTGGGAAAGGGTTTCGATGTCGAAGCGGATGACCTCGCGCAGGTTGACGATGCGGCGTTCGCGCAGCACCTCAAAATTGGGAACCACCACGGCATGCAAACGCTCCGAGAAGGGCTCGCCCGGCCGCGATTGAAGACCGAGCACGCACAGTTCCTTGATGAAAGGTGACTTCAGGTAATGCGCCTCAAGCTCCTCGGGATAAATGTTTTTTCCCGAGCTGAGGACGATCATCTCTTTTTAGCGGCCGGTGATAAACACGTTGCCGTGCGGATCGAGATATCCGAGGTCGCCGGTGTGCAGCCAGCCGTCCGGTTCCATCACTTCGGCCGTGGCTTCGGGCCGGTTGTAGTAGCCCTTCATGACCAGCGGTCCCCGGATCATGATCTCGCCGATCGCGGGGCCAATGCCGTCCTCCGGAGTTTTCGGGTCGCGGATGGTCAGCTCCGCCCCGGGTAGCGGTTTGCCAATCGAGCCGATGACGTTGTGATCGGGCGGGGTGGCGACGGCGCCTCCCGTCGTCTCAGTCAGTCCATAGCCCTGGAGCAGCTCGAAACCCATGTAGAAGAAGTCGCGAGCGATTTCGGCATCGAGACGCGAGCCGCCGGAAACGAGATAGCGCATGCGCGGCCCCAGCATCTGGTGGACGCGGTGGAAAGCGATGCGCCCGAAGTTAAAACCATAACGGCGGGAGAGGGCGCTGAGCTTCAGCATCCAGCGAAAGGCGCTCTGGGCGAGGCGTCCGTGGGCGCCGGCTTCCTTACGGATGCGCTCGTGGATCAGGTAGAAGAACTGCGGGACGCAGCAAAACAGAGTGATGTCGCGCTCGCGCAGTGCGCGCAGTAGCTCGTGGGTATTCAACGACTCGAGAAAGACGACGCGCGCCCCGCCTGCCATGGGCATAAGCAGGTTCGCCATCTGCGCGAGGGCATGGAAGAGTGGGAGCACGCCAAGGATGGCATCGCTGGGGCCGAATACCACGATGGCTTTCGCGCCGTCGGTTTCGGCAGTGAAGTTGGCGTGGGTGAGCATCACGCCCTTGGGATCGCTGGTCGTGCCGGAGGTGTAGAGAACGGCGGCGGTGTCGTCGGGGGAAACGGCGACGGGAGAGAACTCCGACAATTCGGCGGCGAGCACATCGTCGAGCTGAACTGCATTTGCGATTGTCGATTGCCGATTGTCGATTGCGTCGCCATCAAGGAGGACGAGGCGAATGTTGCGCGATCCGATGGCACGGGCCGCGGTGTCGGCGTGGCGACCGTCGGCAAAGAGGAGGGAAGAGCCGCTGTTGTCGAGCAGCTTCGCGACTTGGGATTCATTGAAGGCGGTATCAAAAGGAACCGCGATCATGCCGGCGGCGATGGTGCCGAGATAGGCGGCAACCCAGCGCGGGCCGTTGGCGGCGAGAATCGCGCAGCGGCTGCCGCGCTCGAAAGCAGAGGCGGAGAGCCAGGCTGCGACCGCGTCGGCCATGGCGCGCAGTTCGCGGTAAGTGTGGCGTTCGACCACGCCGGACTGGCGCTGCATCTCGATGGCGACGAGATCGGGCCAGCGGCGGACGGAGTCGAGAAACCGGTGGTAGAAGTTCGACATGCGGAACGACAAATACTATCAGGGCGTGGCGCCGTAAATCATTGGCAATTGCCGATTGCAGATTGACGATTGGAAAGACTTCACCGCAAAGGACGCAAAAGGGCGCAAATGAAAGCCATCACCGCTGGGTACGCAGGGGAAAATCTATTCACAATCGGGGATGGAATGGCGGCGATTTTATTCAAGAGCGATGAATGCGGACGGATGTTGTCAGCC
>JBOGLI010000853.1:0-3688 GCA_050746165.1 Terriglobales bacterium
TACTCCCTCCAGTTGTGCTGATTGGATGAATCCGCCGGTATTCCGCTTCAGTTTGCTTACGCCTGCGCTGCGGTCGCGCTGCGTGACTCCGTGCCCCGGTGGAGCAACTCGAACACGGCGTGGTAGAGGCGCCCGCGCGTTTCGAAACGCAACGAGGCGCTGCTCATGTAATGCACCACGAGCACATACCCCAATGCCGCCGGTCGAAGCTCGACCGTCGGTTCCGCGGTGAAGCCGCGCATCACCAGCCCTCGCGCCGCTTGTTTCCATTCGTCCTCCGCACGGCGCGCCGTCGTTGCTGTTTCCTTCCTGACCGTATCCAGCACCCGCTCCATCACCTCATTCGGATCGACACCCGCCGGAACCACGATCTCCAGCGTGTCCCAGAGCCATTGCCCGCTAGTCGAGAAATTGAAGTAGTGCCCTTCGATGGCGAAGCTGTTGACGACTGTCACGCGGCGGCCTGTCGGATGCCCCGATCCGGCCCAGTTACCCGTTTCCAGCACCGTTGTGCGCAGCAATCCGATCTCCGTCACTTCGCCGACAATGCCGTTGATCTCCACCCAATCGCCCACCCTCACCCCGTTCTTGCCCATCAGTACAAACCAGCCCAGGAACGCGACGATAAAATCCTTCAGCGCCACCGTAAGCCCGGCGCCCGCAAGCGCCAGGATCGTAGAAAGCTGGTTGGGTGGACCCACCACCAGCAACACCATCACGACTACCGCCGCTGCCTGCACTCCAAAGCGTCCCAGGAGCCGCATGGTCGCCGCACGCCGGCGATCGGTGGTGAACCGCAGCGCCATACGGTCCACCGCCATCATCCCGACCAGTGCGATCAGCACCACAATCAGGACGACCATGACGCCTTTCAACGCCCCGTGTAAGCACGCGGACATCTGCGTCTGCACGACTCCTTGCCATGAAACGTAGATCTGCGAAAGTTCCTGCAGGTCCTGGATGCGTTGGTCGTACTCGGAAAGCGTTTTCTGGTCGTCGCTCCGCCGTTCCACCGCAGCGATCTGGGCGCTGGCGTCGGCCGCGCTCTGGGTCTCGGGCTTGCCCGCTAGTTGTCGTTCCAGTGCGTCATGCCGGGCCGCGAGGCCGGACGCCAGCCCGGTGTTCAGTGCCTGTGCCGCCACGAGCTGCTTGGATTTACCCTGCAGCGAGAACCACGTCCTCACCTGTTCGTAAAGCGTGTGCGGCACTTGGAAGTCCGGCTTCGCCGCATACGGAGCGGCGGCTTGCGCCTGGTTGGAGTGCATCGCGGCCTGGTGCTGCTGGAACTGCCGCTGAATCCTCGTTTCCGGATCGGCGCCGCTGCGCGCCAGGTCGCGCTTGGCATCATCCCGCTCATTGGTATGCAGGATGAACTCCGCTTCGGCCAATTGCAGCGCGTTCAAGTCCGCGTCCGTGAGTTTCTTCTGGCTGGAGAGCTGGTTAATCGCGGCCTCGTCCGTCGAGATCAGGGCCTGGGCCTGCGCGATGCGTGCCCTGATTGCGTTCGTCTCCGGCGTGGGCGCGGGTGGGTGTGCCCGGGCGTCGCGCAATGCGGTCGTGAAGGCCAGATCAGTCTCGTGATCGGCTACCTCCAGTGCCTGTCGGGAGAATCGTGACTCTTCCCGGGTGGTCGCGGCCGCTTCCAACTGCTGCGCCAACTGTAGGGGTTGCTGATCGACTCGTGTGGCCATGGCGGAGGGACGGCGTCCTGACGCTCCCTGTTCGCCGGCACGCGTTAGCCAGGCTCCAACCCCCGCGGCGATCGCCAGGAGAGCCACGAGAAACAGCGTGATGCGCCGGCTGGTCGGCATATGGTTTGGCAAGTATACGGTGCTGCCCGTCCGTGTCCTACACCCAAGCGTTGCCGGCCGTTGGAGGCTCAGCCGAGCCCAAAAGACACGTTGACAACTAGAACTTTGTATTGCAAAGTACTCGTCCATGAATCAGCCGGTCTATCTCCCGCCCGAAATGACCTCGCCCCCCGTCCTGCCTGCCGTGACGAAGCCGGCGCCGGTGCAAGCGCGGTACGCCTTGTTGCTCAATCCGTTTTACGCCAAGGACCCGCACGCCAGCTTCGGCAAGCATGTTCTGACGCCGACGTTGGCGCTGACCAGTCTGGCGGCCGCAACCCCGCCGTCGTGGCGCGTGCGCTATTGGGATGAGAACCTTTTGCACGGCGCGCCACCGTCCGATCCCGATCCCCAGGTGGTCGGGATATCCGTACACCTGACCTTCGCGCGACGGGCGTTCGAGTTGGCGGCCTGGTATCGGAAGCGCGGGTCGCTCGTCGTCTTCGGCGGCCTGCACGTCCTCTCCTGTCCCGAGGAATGCGCGCCTCACGCCGACGCGCTCGTCCTCGGCGACGGCGTTCAGTTGTGGCCGCGAATTCTTGCCGACATCGAAGCCGGACGGCTCCAGCCACGCTATTCCGCCGATTACACCAATCAGTACTCCGACGATCCCGTACCCGCGCGCCATCTATTGCCGCGACGGAGTTTTCTCACCATCGCCAGCATGATCGCCACCCGCGGATGCCACAACCGGTGCGGATTCTGTTACCTCGCTACCGACGGCCTCCGCATGCCCTACCGGATGCGCCGCCCCGAGCAGGTTGCCGGCGACTTCGCCTCCACCGGCGAACCCTACGGAGTCTTCATCGACAACAATCTCGGCTCCAACCGTCCCTATCTGCACGCGCTTTGTTCCGCCTTGCGTCCGCTCAAGAAGATATGGAGCGCTGCCGTCTCCATCGACGTCACCGACGACCCCTCGCTCATTCGCGCCATGGCCCTGGCCGGTTGCACCGGAGTGTTCATCGGATTCGAGTCGCTGACCGACGAGAACCTCAGTGATGCGCGCAAGAAGACTCCGCGCACCAACGATTACGCGCGCCGGGTCGCCATGATGCACGACGTCGGCATCCAGGTGAATGGATCGTTCGTCCTCGGCTTCGACCACGATAGCCCCGATGTCTTTGCCCGCACTGCCGACTGGATTGAGGCGAACCGCATGGAGTGCGCGACGTTTCACATCCTTACCCCGTATCCGGCAACGCCGCTCTTCCACCAGATGGAATCGGAGGGCCGCATCCTCCACCGCGACTGGTCGCTCTACGACACTGCGCACGCCGTTTTCCGCCCGCGCCACATGAGTCCGGAGGAGTTGGAAGAAGGGTACGGGTGGCTGTACCGGCGGCTATTTTCGCATGCGTCGATCTGGAACCGGCGTCCGCATGACTGGCGCGCCGTGCCGCCGTACCTGGCGATGTCCTACCTCTACAAGCGCTCCAATCGCCTGTGGCATTTGCTAATTCGCCACGATCTCGTTCATGCCGTCTGGCGTCCGATGGTTGAAATCACGCGATGGCGCCATCTTCGCTACAGGGAGCGGTTGGGAAGGGCGACTTCCGCAGGGATGAGCGGCCAGGTGTTACCTGCCGGCGTATAGACGTTGTTTTGAACCTGGTCTGGAAACCGAAAATCAAAAATGTCTTTACGATGACTGCCTGTCCGTATCCTTCTTATAGCCGTACATTTCCATCGCGCGTGCGTGGTCGGCGTTCATGTGCCGGTCGATCTCCCATTTCTTGTCGGTGAAGAAACTGCAAAACGGGCAGGACACGAATTTCGCTGGTTCATCGGGGCCCGGGCGATGAGGCGAGCGGAAGGGAAGGATCTTTGCGCTCATG
>JBOGLI010000854.1:0-2946 GCA_050746165.1 Terriglobales bacterium
CTACCAGGCTGAGCCACTCCCCGACTTCTGTGCGGATTTCGCGGCGCGCGTGAGGACGCTCGGGAGCGCCGCTGCACCATTATAACAAAGTCACGGATCGACTAAGACCGCCCCGCCAGGTCAGCGATCCACGTGCAAATCAACTCAGGCCAGCGGCGTGTCCGACATGCGGAAATTGCTCCGGAAGTGCTCCGACAGCAGTTCGATCGCCGGCCGGTTGGCGTTCTTGTCGCTCTGTGCGAGGTACTTCATCGCCTCGACCAGAAGGCGCTGTCCTTCGACGTATCGGGGATCATTGGTCCGTTCGCGGTTGCGCCGCTTCGGATTCGGGGAGACGGGAATCGTGAACACCTTGGCCATGTCAGACCCCTATGACGCTCCTGAGTCGATCCTCAGTTGCCCCACTCTACGCGCGCGCCAGTATATCTTTCCATCTTTATTGAAGCCATCGGAATTCGAGGATCGCGTTCAGCACGACCCCTGCGGGCGCACCGTCTTTGTCTTTCCCGTTGTCTTCATCTTGAAAACGTCGCCCGCCAGGTTCTGGTTCAGCTTGACGTTCGAGTACTTTGCCAGCCGGTAATCGCCCGACGGTTCCACGAACTCCTGCTGGACGGAAATGCCGCGCGCCGGATCGATCCACAGGATGATCTGCGAGAACATGTTGCGGACCTTCTGTGCCTTCGGCGCCAGCACCAGCTTTGCGGCTTTATTGCCCTCGACGGTCTCCATCCCGCCGTATGTGACGTCGAACTGCTTGGCCAACTCATGCCCGCTGCCGCCGAAGCCCAGCACCAGGAAGCTCTCGAAGTCCGCCTTGTTCTTCCCCGCACAGTATTCCGTGATCTGTTCAATCTCCGGCTGGTACACCTGCACCTTGCCATTGGTGAACAGAACGTATTTCTTCGACGGCTGTTGAATATCGGCAGCCATCTCGACGTTCTTGCCGTTCTTGCGGTAGTACACCACGCCTTTTTGCAGGTCGTGTTCGTCCACCACCTTGGAATACTGGTCCCAGACGAACTCCGCTTCCGTCGTCTTGAAATTGGCAGACGCTTTATCCATCGCGTCGAGCACGTGGTCCATTTCCGCGCTGTTGCCGGATTTCACGGCGCTCGCCGCCTTCTGTTGCGCCGCACCCATCGCTACGCAGCACAGCAGCGCGCCAACCATTAGCATTCTGTTTCGTTTCATGTGCCCTGCTTGTCGGACCCTTACCGCGTCACCCACACTTTGTAGGACGTGACGCGCCCGCGACTGTCGCGCTGGGTCTCATACCGGTCGATGGAAACCTCTCCCGCGATCGGCTCGATGACGCGCAGCAAATCGTGTTCAATCGACGAAGAATCGTGACCGGCAACTGCCGCCGCGTCGATCTCATAGACCAGTTGTGCGCCGTCGGGGTAAACAACTACTCCGATTGGATGCGGCACCCGCTCAATCGGTTTATCCTTGAAATTGACGAACAGCGGCGTGATGAAAATGAAGGCAAGAATCAGGGTCACCATGATGTCGTAGGGCACACTTCCGCGGTCGTAGCTCCACCAGATATAGCTGCGGATTGTCTGCCAAACCCGTCCCATGGTTCTACTTAGTCTATCAGGGCCATGGCCGCCCTACATCTTTCGCGGAGAGATGCGTTCCGCGCCCATGTAAGGCCGCAGCGCCTCCGGGACCACCACGCTGCCGTCCGCCTGCTGGTAGTTCTCCAGGATCGCCACCCACGTCCGTCCCACCGCCAGCCCGCTGCCATTCAGCGTATGGACGAACTCGCTCTTGCCCTTGCCACCCGGCTTCCACCGGATGTTCGCGCGCCGTGCCTGGTAGCTCTCGAAATTCGAGCACGACGAGATCTCCCGGAACAACTGCTGTCCCGGCAGCCACACTTCCAGGTCGTACGTCTTCGCCGACGCCGCGCTCATGTCGGCCGTGCACAGCACCATCTTGCGATAGTGCAGCCCCAACTTCTGCAGGACTGCCTCCGCGTTTTGTGTCAGCTTCTCATGCTCCGCGTACGACTCCTCCGGCTTCGTGAACTTCACCAGTTCCACCTTCTGAAACTGGTGCTGCCGGATAATGCCGCGCACGTCCTTGCCGTAGCTCCCGGCCTCGCTGCGGAAGCAAGGCGTCCACGCCGTCAGCGAGATCGGAAGCCGGTCCGCTTCGATGACCTCGTCGCGGTACAGGTTCGTCACCGGAACTTCCGCCGTCGGAATCAGGTATAGGTTCCTGTCCCCGTGCGGTACCTTGAACAAGTCACTCTCGAACTTCGGCAACTGCCCCGTCCCGTACATCGATTCCGCGTTCACCATGAATGGCGGCAGGACTTCGGTATAACCGTGCTCGCGCGTGTGCAGGTCGAGCATGAAGTTGGCCAGCGCACGCTCCATCCGCGCTCCCTGGTCCCAATACACCGCAAATCTCGCTCCTGATAGCTTTGCCGCCCGCGCAAGGTCGAGGACTCCCAACTGCTCGCCCAATTCCCAATGCGGCTTGGCCGCGAAATCGAATTTCGGCGGCTCGCCCCAGCGGCTCACTTCCTGGTTGTCGTGCTCGCTCTTTCCGATCGGTACGCTCTCGTGCGGGAGATTGGGCAGACCCTTCAGGATCTCCTTCAACTCGGCGTCGTACTTTCCGCCTTCCGCTTCGACGGCCGCGACCTGCTCCCGCACCTTGCGCATCTCTTCCATCTGCGCCGACGCGTCCTGCTTCTCCCGCTTCAGGCGCGCGATCTCATCCGATGCCTTGTTTTGCATCGCCCGCAGACCCTCGGATTTCGTGATCAGCTCGCGCCGGCGGCTGTCGATCTCCGCGAAATTGCGCAGCACCTCGCCCGGGTCCTTGCCCCGCGCCCGCAGCTTTTCCTCGACCAAGGGCAGGTTCGCACGTACGAAATTCAAGTCCAGCATAAGAGAGTTAATGTAACACTGGCGCGGTGTTTACGAT
>JBOGLI010000855.1:0-3441 GCA_050746165.1 Terriglobales bacterium
CATTGCGTGCATTCGCACTCTTCCCCGGCGAATACCAGAAGCTACGCGCCGACCCGCGACTGGTGCGCAATGCGTTTGATGAAAGCTTGAGGTGGGACTCGCCATCGCGGATGGCGGGTCGGGTCACGGCACGTGATGTTGACATCGACGGGTTCAAGATACCCGCCGGCCAGCGAGTGGGGCTGATGTTTGCGGCGGCGAATCGCGACCCCCGTGCCTGGCCTGATCCGGACCGTTACCAGATATCGCGGGATCTCAAGAAGCAGGTCGGTTGGGGATATGGAGTACACGCATGCGTCGGTCGTGCACTCGCCCAGCTGGAGGCGCACAGCCTACTCACTGAGGTGACGCGCCAGATCGGCCGCTTGGAAATGGCCGGGGAGCCGGAACCCTGGATGACGACCATTGGACACGGGCCCGCCAAGTTGCCAATCCGAATCTACGGCGCTTGGCACGATCGCTTTGCAACTAGCGCCTGAGCTCGTCGGCCTTATCACAACGATTGGTATAAGGCGTCGATCAACCGCTTTGCCCGCGGGCCGTTGGTGCCAACGGCATGAAAGCGGTTCACCACGTAGGAAAAGCCAATATGAGCATCGGGATCGCCGAAGCCGATCGAGCCGCCAACGCCGTGGTGGCCGAAGGAACGCGGATTGGGGCCCATGAACACCGCATCGGGTGAATTGAGCAAAATGCCGAGGCCCTGGTGGTAATGCCGTTCCTGGACGATTTCGATTTGATGATGCTGCTCCCGGATCATGCGCTCGATCGAGGTCGCGCTCATGAACCGTCGGTCCTTGGATGCGCCGCCGCTGGCGAACACGCCATAGATGCGTGCGATGGCGCAGGCCGTGCCGTGCCCGTTGCCGCTCGCAATCTCGCTTTCGCGCCACGGTCGCGAATTAAGCAGCGTCGCCCAGGGCTCCTTTGGATATTGGAGCATCGTCTTGGCACGAAGGGATTCCTTCTCTTCTTCCTTGGCCGCCAGCAACTTGGCTTCCACGTTCGGCAATACCTCGGCACAACGAAGCTGATCTCGGTTACTCAACCCCCCAAGCAGGAAATCTGCGTCTAAAGGGCCGGCTATTTCCTGCTGCACGAACGCCTGAAGTGTCGTGCCCGTCACACGGCGCGTGATTTCGCTCAACATGTAGCCCTGAGTGGTCACTTGATACGCCGCCGTAGTTCCCGGCTCCCAGAGCGGTGCCTGAGCTGCGAGAGCCTCGACCATGGCCTCCCGATCGAAGATCGCCCCTGGCCAGAGCGGTTCGGTGACGATCGGCAGCCCAGAGCGATGATCGAGTACGTACCGAACGGGCAGCCGCTGCTTGCCATTTTCGCCGAACTCGGGCCAATAGCGGGCGACCGGCGAATCGATATCAACGAGCCCGCGATCGATCAGCATGTTGAAGGCAAGGGCAGCGATCCCTTTGGACACCGACATCACGCAGACGAGCGTATCGCGTTGCCATTCCCGGGCTCGAGCGCCATCGCGCCAGCCGCCCCAGATATCGACGACGCTCTGGCCGTCGCGCACTATATGGAGGCCGGAACCTACTTCGTCTTCTTCACGGTAGTTGCCCATGAACGCGTCGACGACCCGCTCGTAGTTCGGAGCGAAGGTGCCGTTCAACGGCACATCGCGGGCCTGCGTGGTGAACATCTCGCTGACTCTCAAGGCCGACGTCCCCTGCATCGCGGCATTTTGTGGGAGAATACTATAAGAAATATTGAAGTGGAGTGGAACGGCGTGGGGCCCAATCAGTAGCGTTCCAGTGAGCGAATCGCGTCGCTTCGATTACATTGTCGTCGGCGGTGGCACGGCAGGCTGTGTAGTAGCAGCGCGGCTGTCCGAAGACTCGAACCTGCGTGTGGCGCTCCTCGAGGCGGGTGGATCGTGCAAGCATTACTATGTCAGCACGCCGGCGGCTGTGGCGGCCGTGATTGGGCATCGAAGCTTCAATTGGGGGCTCGACACGGTCCCTCAAGGCGCATTGGGACAGCGTTGCATTGCTCTGCCGCGCGGCAGGCTCCTGGGTGGTAGTGGCTCGATGAACGGCATGGTCTACCATCGCGGCCATCCGCGCGATTACGAGGATTGGGCGCGCCAAGGATTGCCGAACTGGAGCTGGGCGCAGGTGCTGCCCTACTTTACATGCTCCGAGCACAACGAGGACTATCCCGCATCGGCGTATCACGGGCGGTCGGGAGCCATGCACGTTTCGTATGTGCGGCGGCCGAATCGCCTGGCACATGTCTACATAGAAGCGGTGCATAGTCTCGGCTTTGCGCGGTGTGACGATTTTACTGGCCCGAATCCCGAGGGCGTCGGAATGCGACAGGCCACCATTCAGCGTGGCCAGCGCGTTTCAACGGCCACCGCTTATCTCGAACCGGCACTGGCGCGCAAGAACCTCGAGGTTTACGCAAATACGCGCGTATGCCGCGTTCTTTGCGAAGATCGGCGCGCCGTAGGTGTGGAGGCCGCGCTGGACGACGGTAGCCGCATCAGAATCAATGCGGATCATGAGGTCATTCTGACCAGTGGCGCGTTGCACACGCCACACCTGCTTTTGTGTTCCGGGGTGGGTGACGCGTCGCAGCTCGCCGAGCTCGGCATTGCTCCGGTAGTGCATCTGCCGGGTGTAGGCCGGAACCTGCATGACCATCCGGCCTCTCCGGTGCGCGTGCGCACCGACAGTACCGACACTTACGGCTTGTCGACGCGCACTGCGCTTTGGGCCCCCTGGATCGCACTCCAGTACCTCGTTGCCGGGACCGGGCCGCTGGCAAGCAATGTGTTCGAGTCTGTCGCTTTCCTGAGAACCGCCTCCGGCCTTGATCGGCCCGACTTCCAGTTCGTATTTCAACCCGCGAATCCTCCATCACCGGGCCACTGGATCCCGCGTGGCCACGGCTATGGAATCAGCCCGGTGTTGTTATATCCCCGCAGTCGCGGCAGCGTTCGCCTCAGGAGCGCCGATTCGGCGGCCGCGCCCATCATCGATCCCAAGCTCCTCGATCATCCCGACGACATGCAGCGAATGGTGCGCGCGGTACGCCTTAGCCGCCGCATCCTTCGTGCGACCCCATTTTCGAAATACCGCGCCGACGAATATCTGCCTGGACCCGGAGTTGAGTCCGATGCGGATCTGGAGGCCTTCATACGCTCGACGGCCGCTACGGTGCATCATCCAGTGGGCACCTGCCAAATGGGCGTCGGGTCCGACGCCGTCGTGGATTCTGTACTCAAGGTGCGGGGCATTGAGGCTCTTCGAGTGGCCGATGCCTCGGTATTCCCATCGATCGTCGGCGGTAATACCAACGCGCCAACCGTCATGGTGGCAGAGCGAGCTGCCGATTTCATACTGGGGCGCCCGTCCCCGGCTCCGGCAATTTTGGACTGCAGCGATGCAACCCGACATTCCTGCTGAGGGAGTC
>JBOGLI010000856.1:0-7694 GCA_050746165.1 Terriglobales bacterium
AGATGGCTCTGGGATTCGATGCGAATGCGGCCTCAACGCTCGCGGTGTCATTCCAGCTCGCGACGACCGTAGCGCCACGGTCCGACTGGCCGAGGCCCGTCGGCACGGGAGCGCCCTTGGCGGCGTCGATCTGTTCCAGCGTCGGATGGTAGCTGACGAGTACGCTGTCGTCCCAGCCGTGGTAGTGCCCCTCGAACTTGATGAACTTGGGCCGACCGGTAATGGCGCGCGCCAGCCGCAAAGCGACTTGCACGATCTCCGTTCCGCTATTGGAATAGCAGACCTGGTCCGCGCATGGAAGTACGCGAGTGAGGCGCTCCGAGACTTCGTACTCCAGTTCATGCTGAGCGCCGAAGGTGAGGCCGCGGGCGAGTGCGGCCCCGATCGCCTCGTTTACCTCGCGCGGTGCGTGTCCGAGAATATTCGGCCCCCACGCGAGCGTGTAGTCCAGGTACGAGTTTCCGTCAACATCAGTCAGTCTTGCGCCGCCGCCATGGTCGAAATAGAGCGGATGAGGCCGCGCCGTGCGCCGGAGGCCACTCGACACTCCGCCCGCCAGCGTGCGGCAAGCGCGCAGCCATCTTTCCCGCGATCCGGCAGTCTTAAGCAAGACGCTTTGTTCCCGCTGCTCCGGAGAGAAGCCGGCTTGGGGCGGCGCGGGCTGGTTACTGATTGAACCGTCCATACCTGTATTGAAACGGGTCGAGGCTATACCTCCGTGCGGGCGCCTGTCAATGCATGCTCGTCCCTTGACAAGAGGGCGAGCGGCCAACAGAATGAAAACGCTCGGCAAAACGGCCGTTCAATACGTAGAACAAACGGCCTATGCATTTTTCGCGGCGATCATGACCACCAACACCTCGTCCTCGTCCGCCCCTGGCCTGAAACGAGTCCTCGGCCTCTGGGACCTCGTCTTCTACGGCATCGTCTTGATCCAGCCGATCGCGGCGATTGGCCTCTTCGGCATTGCCCAGCAGATGTCCCGCGGCCACATGGTTACCACCATCCTCATCGCCATGTTGGCGATGATGCTGACCGCGATCAGTTACGGTCGCATGGCATCCGTCTATCCGTCGGCGGGTTCGGCATACACATATGTCCGCCACGGATTGAATCCGCACCTCGGATTTCTCGCCGGATGGGCGATGATTCTCGATTACCTGATCGTGCCGATCGTCAGCACCGTCTATGCGGCGTTGACCCTGACGCGAATTGTCCCCGGAATTCCCTACTGGGCGTGGGTCTTGCTGCTTGGCGCGCTCACGACCGTGCTCAACCTGCGCGGCATCAAGACGACGGCGAAATCGAACATCGTTCTTCTGGTTGCGATGTGCGCCACCATCACCGTGTTCATGGTCGAGGCGATCCGCTACATCTGGATGCGCCAGGGCGCGGCCGCTCTCTTTACGACGACCCCAATCTACAACCCGGCCACATTCCATATCAGCGATGTACTCACGGCAACTTCGTTCGCGGCGCTTACGTATATCGGCTTCGACGGCGTGACGACGCTTGCTGAAGAGGTTCGCAATCCGAAGCGCAACGTCATGCTCGCGACGGTGCTCGTGTGCGCGTTCACGGGCGTGTTCAGCAGCATCCAGATCTATCTCGCGGCGCTAGTATGGCCACAATACTCGACCTTCCCGAACGTAGAGACCGCGTTCCTCGACGTCGCGGGGCGCGCGGGAGGACCGTGGCTTTACCAGGCGATCGCCCTGACGCTGTTCGTCGCTTGCTTCGGCAGCGCGCTCACCGGACAGGTTGGCGCGGCCAGGCTGCTATATGGCATGGGCCGCGACAATGTTTTGCCCCGGCGATTTTTTGGCGCGCTACACAAAACAAGTGGGACGCCCCTGCTGAACCTGTTGCTCCTCGGCGCTATAACCGTCGCCGGTTCGCTCACGTTGAGTTACGAACACGCCGCGGAGGTCCTGAATTTCGGCGCCTTTCTCGCATTCATGGGAGTGAACGCCGCCTGTGCGCGCACGTTCTACCTGAAGCGCAAGGCCGGCGAGCGAAACTGGCTGATGGACGCGGCGGCTCCGCTTGCCGGACTGCTATTCTGCCTCGCCATCTGGCTGAGCCTGCCGGTACTGGCAAAGTGGCTCGGCGGCGCGTGGCTGCTGCTGGGAGTGGCATATCTAGCGGCCCAGACACGAGGTTTCAGGCGTGCGCCGGTTGAAATTAATTTCGAAGAAGAATCGACTGCCAACGAGGCGGCCAACAGTCGCTGAATTCGCGCGATTCACAACCCTGTGAGATCCGGGAGGCAAGCTGATGTAACAGCTACAAGCTCAAGAAAGTGACGCATCCCCCGATCGGGTGGAAATGGCGGTGATTGGCCTTGGCTTGATGGGGCGCAGTATTGTCGCGTGCCTGCTCGCGGCCGGACACCGCGTCGTCGGCATCACCAATGATCTGACCGGCAATGAGAGTACGCTGCAACGCATCCGAGTTCTGCTCGAAGAGATGCGAGCGGAGGACCTTGCCCGCCAAACAACTGAGTCGTTGATGGCGCGCTTCCGGCCCTCGGATAACGTCAAAGACGCAGCCACCTGCGGCATCATCGTCGAGTCAGTCACTGAAGACCTGGACCTGAAGCGATCGATTTTTCGCGAAGTTGAAGCTGTGGTGTCGCCGGCCGCGATTATCGCAAGCAATACCTCCGCGATTCCGGTCAGCCAACTGCAGCAGGGCGCGGCGCACCCGGAGCGATTCATCGGCCTGCACTGGGACGAACCGGCGCATGTGACGCGCTTCATGGAGGTCATTCCCGGACCGGCGACGTCGCTGGAATCGGTGCAGCAGGTGGTGCGCCTTGCGCCCGCCTGGGGCAAGGAGCCATCAGTGTTGAAACGCGAAATTCGCGGCTTCATCACCAATCGCGTGTCGTACGCGATGTTTCGCGAGGCGTGTTACCTGGTCGACTCAGGCGTGTGCACGGTCGAAGACGTGGACCGGTCGCTGCGCAACGATGTCGGATGGTGGATTCCCTTCGCTGGTCCTTTCCGCTACATGGACCTGATGGGCGTCGAAGCGTACTACCGCGTGATGCGCGATCTGCTTCCCGATCTTTCTACCAGTCCGGAAATTCCGCCGCTGATGCGCAGCGTAGTCGAATCCGGCGGCCGGGGCGTAACCAACGGAAGAGGCTTCTACAACTACACCGACGAGGAAGCCAAGCATTGGCAGGAGAAGTTTGACGAGTTCAACTTCAAGATACGCCGCCTGACCGGCGAGTACCGCGACCTGCACTCCCCGTCGAATAAGAGGGACGAGTAAGAACCACGCTGCGGCGTTTACCGGGTTTGCTGTGTCAGCGGATCGGTACTGAGAAGCTCTTCCAGCGATGGCAAATGCTCGCCATCGTGGAAGTTCGCCCCTAGCTGCTGCAAGCGGCTCTGCGCGCGCCGCCAATATTCATACTCCGCGTCCCAGCGGCCCAGCGCCGTGCCAAGTCGATAATCGGTGTACTGCGCTAGCCAATCGCGACGGTACGGATTCTTCAGTTCGGTGATGGCGTCCATCAGGTCCTCGGTGCGGCTGTGGACCTGGTGTGCGATGTTCTCGCTGAGAAGTTGCGCGAGTTGCTGTTTGGTGGGCTGCGGCGGCAGTGTTGCCCAGGCGTCGTTGATCTCGACTGCGTAGAGAAACTTCATTCCCGCGTAATCGAGCAGTTGCGCACCCATCAACAGGCTCGGAAGGTCTTCTGATTTCTCCCCAGCGGCGATCGCGCGATAGAGCAGTTCCTCCGCGTTTTCCGCGTGCAATCGGCACTCGTGAAAGTCGTCGCGGTGCTTCTTCAACGATTCCATTGCGCCGGGCCAGAACGGATCGGCCCAAAGCTCCTGCATCGTCTGCTCGCCGAAGGCGGCCTGAAGGCGCAACTCGGCCGCATTCATCTCCGAGAATGCCTGCGCAATATCGGCGGCAGCGGCGGGCGAATAAATCTGTGCGGAATACTCGGATAGAAAGTCCGCGCGCCTGACCGGCGACGATTGCCACGCCGCAACTGCACCGTACGCGAATCCGGGCCACGATTGTTGCAACAGCACCTGCTGGTCGTCGGTCCACACGGTGTTCATCAAACCGAGGGTTCCCGACTTACGTCCCGCAGCGACGAGCGTGTCGATGTTTGCGAACGTAAGACTGAAGTCGGGCGCCACTTCGGCCCAACTGTGAACCGCAGGCAGCACCATGAACGGCACATGGTGCTCCACGAGCGGTCCGAGCCAGCGTCGGTATTCAGGGTCCTTGATTCCATACGCCCAGGCGAGCGCGATCACCCCCGGCGGTAGCTGAGCGACAATCTCCGGAAATTTCACCATGATGTCGCCGTAGGCCATCACGTGCTTGCCGCGCACATGGAAGAGGCTGCTCACATTGCTCAGTTGCTCGATGAAGAGCTTCACCGGCGTGGTGTTCGCGCCTGGTTTTTCCGCGGCCTGCTCGATCGCGAACGTCTCGTCAAACCCGACATCGACAAACGGGCTCGGAAACAGCGAAGCCAGTTGACCGATCCAATCCTGCAAAAGAGCTTTCACCTTCGGGTTTCGCGGATCGAACTCTCCGCCGTGCGGAAAATCGGCAAGATCGGAGTAGCGCTCGATGCGGAACAGATCGTGCAGATGTCCGTAGAGTTCGACGGCAGGCACGACATCGACGTGGCGCTGCCGGGCATAGGCGATGATGTCGCGCACCTGGGCCTTGGTAAACCGCGCATGCGGATTCAAAAGGGGGTACCCGTCCATCTCGATGTTGGCTTCAGAGTAGAAGTAATACTGGTTTCCCTTAAAGCGCGCGAGCAGACCAATCTGTTTCTTGACCTGATCGACCGTGGACATCGGGCCTTCGCTGCCGACATCGACAAGCGTGCCTCGATAGGGCAGCGACGGCCAGTCATCGATCGTGACTTGCGGGAAAACAGCGGCATGCCCGGCGTTTCGCGCGAGTTGAAGGAGGGTCTGAACGCCGTAGTAAACGCCGGCAGAGGAGCGAGCGGTGACGCGAACGCTTCTTCCGTCAATTACCAGGTGATAGGCCTCGCGCGAATCCGGGCCCGCCTTTTCATTCGGTACCGGAAGCGGATCCACCGCGCCGGTTCGTTCGAGAACAATCGCCTGGGATGAAGCGGAGTTGACGATCGCAAGCGTATCGCCGGTACGCGCCTGAAGTCCGCGCGCGAGTTCCTGGGCAGCGAAGCGGTCCTCGGCGCTCGGAGCGGACGCAAAAGAGATATTCAATCCAGAAATCGCGAGCGTGCCCGTCCCAAGCTTGAGATTTTCCGGCTGCGGCAGCAGGTTTACCTGCTGTGCGCGCATGATTCCGCAGCCGACGACGACAATGGCGCAGATGGACCGAAGCTTCATCTCTGGTCTCCAAGAGGAATGTGGAAGCTCACCCGAATCATTGGCGGCCATAGTACAACGCGCGTGGGCGGCTTCCCAAATGTTGTTCTATATGCGAAACGGCTGTTCAGATTTCATTGACTCTGTGCTCGGTTGCGATGGAAAATAAAGCCATTGGGGAGAGGGGGGGTCTTACCTGCCGATCGTGCGAGAAACTCCGGTTCTGAAACCCGCGGAACTCAGGCCACATTTGCGCACACTTATCTTTCTTGTGGCACTTCTTGCCTGCGCCGGCTTCGCGCGCGCGCTTCCGCAACAGTCGACGGCGCCTCGGGAAATCGAGGCCGATGTGTCGCATGTCACCGGTCCGCACAGCCGTGCTGCGCTTCTGGTGGTCGGCGCCGGGCGGGCTAACGAGGGGCTCCGTGCCGACTGGCAGGCGCAACTGGCGACGACGCAAAAAGAGATCGGATTCCGATACATCCGCTTCCACGGTCTGCTCGACGACGATATGGGCGTGTACACCGAAGATGCGAACGGCAGCCCTAGCTATAACTTCCAGTATGTGGACACCCTTTACGACGCGCTGCTCGGATTGCATATTCGTCCGTTCGTCGAACTCTCGTTCATGCCGGCCAAACTTGCGAGCGGATCGAAAACCGTCTTTTGGTACAAGGCAAACATCACGCCGCCGAAAGACATGACAAAGTGGGAGGGACTGATTCGCGCGCTGATCACGCACTGGAAGCAGCGTTACGGCGAGGCGGAGATCGCGAAGTGGTACTTCGAGGTCTGGAACGAGCCTGACCTAAAGCTGTTTTTCGACGGCGACTTCGATCAGTACATGGACCTGTACCGCGTAACGGCGACGGCGATCAAGCAGGTGTGTCCCGAGTGCCGCGTGGGTGGGCCAGCGGCAGCGCAGGAGGCGACGGAAAAGAAGTTCATCGATTACGTCGCAGCGCACCACTACCCCGCGGACTTCCTCTCGACGCACGTGTACGCGACGAAGAGCGGGTACTTCGATGCGACGACGCTGAAAGTAAGCACCGTCTTCGACACGGCCCAGGACGCGCTCGTGAAGCGGATTTGCGGCACCCGCGAGATGGTAGATCATTCTCCGCTGCCGAAGCTCGAAGTGCATTACACAGAGTGGGGATCGTCATACACGTCAGTCGATAACCTGCACGACCAGTACTTGCAGGCCAGTTTTGTGCTCGACCGTCTTCGCAAGGCGCTGTCATGTGTGAACTCGATGTCCTACTGGACTTTCACCGACATCTTCGAAGAGCGCGGGCCGCGCTTCACGCCGTTCTACGGCGGTTTCGGCATGATGAACTACGAAGGCATTCGCAAGCCAACGTACTTCGCTTACAAGTATCTCGCGGAACTCGGAGAGTCGGATGTCGCGGAGACTGATAGCGCTTCCGGCGGGGCGCGTTCATGGATCACGCGCACCGGAGATCGCCAGATCCAGGCGCTCTTCTGGGACTACTCGCCGCTCGGTCCGCCCGCCGGCCAGGATGACCAGTCCTATTACAAGCAAGTATTGCCGGCGCAGACCACCGGCCCTGTCACGCTGCGGCTGACGCATGTTCCGGCGGGAAAATACCGATTGAATGTTTACCGCACCGGGTACGAGTCGAACGATGCGTACACGGCGTACCTGCGCATGGGCGCGCCGCCGCAAATCACGCGCGAGCAGGTCGAGGCACTGCAGGGAAAAACGATGGACGCTCCGGTCGAAAGCCGCATCGTGAAGGTGAACGACGGCACGTTCAATGAAACGTTTCCGATGCGGCAGAACGACATCTACCTCGTAACTTTAACCCGGCAATAATGGTCAACGACAGATTCGATATGCGAAGTATTTTGATATTCATTCTTCTCGCCGGAGTGGCGTCGGCGCAGACGCTGCGAGCGGGTGCCGCGCAGGTGGTGATCACCCCACCAAAAGGCGCTCCCATGGCCGGTTATTACGTAATCCGGATCGCGCAGGGCACGCACGACGATCTCTATGCGAAGGCAATCGTGTTCGAAGAAGGCGGCATAAAAGTGGCGCTGGCGGCATGCGATGTCGTGTTCCTTCCGAGAGATGTCACCGAAAAGGCGCGGCAGATCATCGCGCAGAAAACAGAAATCGCTCCGGACCACGTGATGATCAGCGCGACCCACGACCATACCGGGCCCGTGATCATGACGTCGCCCTCGCGCTATAACCTGGAGGGCGAGACGAAGCGCATTGTCGAGGACTACACCGACGCGCTACCCGGCAAAATCGCCGCAGCGGTCGAGGAGGCGAACGCCCATCTTCAGCCGGCCGAGATACGTGCGGCAGTCGGACAC
>JBOGLI010000857.1:0-2995 GCA_050746165.1 Terriglobales bacterium
CGTGCGAATCCTCGTGTTGGACGAAGCCGATCGCATGTTGGACATGGGCTTCCTGCCATCGTTGCGGCGAATTGCCGGCGCATTGCCCAAGCAGCGACAGACGATGTGCTTCTCGGCTACGCTGGAAGCATCCGTCGCGGGGTTGGTGAGCGAATACACGAATAACCCGGTACGCATAGCGCTCGGCTCCACGCTGAAACCGGTGGAGAGCGTCGAACTGCATGCCTTCGAAGTTTCGTCGGCGGACAAGTTCGATACCTTGCGCGAGTTGCTGCGAACCGAGAAGGGACGCACGCTGGTATTTGCGCGCACCAAGCGCGGCACCGAGCGTCTGGCAAAACACCTGGTGCGCGAAGGCTTCATGGCCGCCATGATTCATGGCGACCGGTCGCAATCGCAACGCAATGGCGCGTTGAGCGGATTCGAAGAGGGCCGCTACAACGTGCTCGTCGCCACCGACGTCGCCTCGCGCGGGTTACACATCCAGGATGTGGCCCACGTGATTAACTACGACCTCCCGACCCTGCCGGAAGACTTCATCCATCGCGTCGGCCGGACCGGCCGCGCCGGCGCCAAGGGACGCGCTTCGACTCTCGTCAGTCCGGCGGAGTGGCTGGAACTGCGAACCATCGAACGGGCGTTGCAACTTCGGATCGAGCGTAAAGACATCAGCGGTGACATCACAGCCGAGCGCTCGTCCCGTCCGCGCAACACCCTGCCGAGCCGCACTCTGCGGGCCTTGCCGGGCGAAATTTTCGCCTGAGCTTCGGTCAGCTGTAAACGTATGGACAAGTGATTGCCCCGGTTTCGCACCACGCGACCGGGGCTTTCCATTTGCGAAACCGAGGAGCGCTACAAGCTGCCCAGCCAGTTCCCTAGTGCCCTGATCACCGGGCCGGGCTGGTGGATGTGCAGCGAGTGGCCGACGTTCGTCAGCAGCACGTGAACCGTGAGCGGGTTGGCCGCCTTGGCAGCATCGACGTCGCGCTGCGTGACCAGCCCTCCCCACTTCGGATCGGCTTGCAGGATGAGCAGCGGACAACTTATTCGCTTCACCCACTCCGAACTCCAGCTTGCGCCTAGGCGGCCATCGATCGCCATCTCCAGCGCCTGCGGGTCCATCAACCGCAGCGAGCACGCCCACCAGGTCAGAAATGCCTCGTCGTTGAACGGGATATTCTTGAACAGCACCTCGCCGTACTGCGGATGGTGCAGCGGCATCTCGGAAATTGCGCGCACCAGGTCGGGCAGATCCATGCGTTGCAGCAGAAGCTGGTGCAGGCGCGCGAACATCTCCGGGTAAACGCTTTCGGTGACGTCGCTGAAGAAGAACGGACTGTCGCCCAGCCCGGCGGCGCGCACGAGTTCCGGCCGATGCGAGGCGATGTAGGTGGTGACCATGCCGCCCAGCGAATGTCCGTACAGCACCGCGGGCTCGCCGACAACTTCTTCGAGGAACTTCACCACGTCCAGCGAAATCTGCTCGCCGACGTAGCCATCGCGCACGTGCGAGGACCGTCCGTGCCCGCGCAGGTCGAGCGCGAAGACCCGCCAGCGCTGCGTCAGGTACGGCATCAGGCTGAGGAATACCTCCCAGCGGTTGGTGATGCCGTGCAGCAGCACCAACGGCGGGCCGGACTCGCCCGAGCACACGTAATTCAGCGTCGCGGGGCCGGCGGAGAAAGAGCGTTCTATCAACATTTAGTGCTGAGTGCTGAGTACTGAGAAATCAAAAATCGAAAATCAAAAATGATTTTCGGCTCATTCCCGCGTCCATACGACCTTTCCTCCCATGATGGTCGTATCCACCTGGGCGTCGCGGATGTTCTTCGGGTCCATTTTGAACAGGTCATCGCTGACGATCACTATGTCCGCCAGCTTGCCGGGCGTGATGGAGCCCTTCACCTGGTCCTGAAACTCGGCATACGCCGAGCCCATCGTGTACGCCTCGATTGCTTCGGCCAATGTCAGCTTCTGTTCGGGAAGCCAACCGTTCGGATTCTTATCGTCCAACGTGCGACGGGTGACGGCGGCGTAGAGCGTCAGCATGGGATTGAGCGGCGCGACCGTCCAGTCGGTGCCGAACGCGAGGCGCACACCGTGGTCGAGGAAAGTGCGAAACGCGTACGTCGTCTTGATTCGCTCCGGCCCGATGCGACGCTCGGCCCAGCGCCCGTCGTCGATCGCATGGTACGGCTGCACCGAGGCGATGACCTTCAACTGGGCAAAGCGATCGAAGTCCTTGGGCGCCATGTGCTGCGCGTGCTCGATGCGCCAGCGCCGGTCGGCGGGGCCGTGCGCCTTCTCGACTTCGGTGAACATGTCGAGCACGGTGGAAATCGCCGCATCACCAATGGCATGGAAGCAGATCTGCAATCCCGCCGCATCCGCCTTCATCAGGCGGTCGCGCATCTTGGAGAGCGGGATCATGTCCTCGTTCAGCAAGCCGCGCGTGTTCGGCGCGTCCGTGTAGGGCTGGAAGAAATAGGCGGTAGTCGACCCGAGCGAGCCGTCGGCAAAGGCTTTCACCGCACCCAATCGCAGTAGGTCACTGCCCCACGCATGGCGAAGCCCGAGCTTCACCTGGTAGTCGACGTACGGTATGAGCGGCGCGGCGTAAATGCGCGAGGTCAGCTCGCCCTTCTCCTGCAATTCGGAAAAGACGGCGACGTCCTCGAGATCGGGATCCATGACCTGCACGCTGGTGACGCCCAGTTGCGCGGCATAAGCCAGTGCGCGCTTGGCGGCCCGCAGGCGCCGCTCGTGCGAGAGCGGCGGCATGACCTTGTACACATAGTCTTGCGCGGCGTCTTTGAGCACGCCCGTCGGATCGCCCTGCGCATCGCGAACGATCGTGCCACCCGGCGGATCGGGCGTCTCCCTGGTCACCCCAGCAAGCTTCAGGACGTAGGAGTTCGCCAGCGATTCGTGACCGTCGTAACGCGTTACGAACACCGGGGTCGTTGGCGTGACCTTATCGATCAGCTCTTTCGTC
>JBOGLI010000858.1:0-4371 GCA_050746165.1 Terriglobales bacterium
CGACAAACCAGCCGTGTTTCAGGTCGCCCTTGTCGAGCCGATGCCCGCCGCAGAGAAGCCGCGCGCCCTCGTTCTTGCCGATGTCGATGTACTTGAGGTCTTGCAGCATCTGCGCTTCGTTGATCGCCGGACCCATTTCCGTGGTCTCGTCGAGACCGTTGCCGATCTTGAGCGCCTTGGCGCGCTGCACCAGGCCCTCGACGAACCGCTGATAAACGCCCTTTTGCACGATGACGCGGCTGGCGGCGGTACAGCGCTGGCCGGTGGTGCCGAAGGCGGCCCAGAGCGTGCCGTCGAGCGCGAGTTCGAGGTTGGCATCGTCGAGGACAATGATCGGGTTCTTGCCGCCGAGTTCGAGCGAGCAGCGCTTGAATGACTGCGCGCAGGTCGTGCCAATAGTTCGTCCGACTTCGCTCGATCCGGTGAAGGAGACGCCGCGGACCTCCGGATGCGTGGTCATAGGCGCGCCCGCTTCCGGCCCGAATCCGGTCACGACGTTGACCACACCGCGCGGAACGCCCGCCTCGGCCAGCGCCTGGACAAAGTTGAAGGTCGAGAGCGGAGTGTCTTCGGCCGGCTTGATCACCGCCGTGTTGCCGCAGACCAGCGCCGGGAACAGCTTCCACGACGGGATCGCCATCGGGAAGTTCCAGGGCGTGATCATGCCGATGACACCGACAGGCTGGCGCACCGCCATGGCGAATTTGTTGGGCAGCTCCGACGGCGTCGTCACGCCGAAGAGGCGGCGACCTTCTCCGGCGGACATGTACCCGCAATCGACGGCTTCCTGCACGTCGCCGCGCGTTTCCTTCAGGACCTTGCCCATTTCGCGGGTCATGTCACGGGCGAACTCTTCCTTGCGCTCGAAGAGAATCCGGGACGCTTCATACAAAATTTCGGCGCGGCGCGGGGCGGGGAAGAGGCGCCACTTTTCGAAGGCGCGCGCGGCGGCTTCCACCGCGGCATCGACATCTTCCTTTGTAGAGCGCTGGAAGATGCCGACGACTTCACGGGTATCGGCGGGATTCAGGTTCTCGAAGGTATCGCCTGACGAGGCTTCCACCCACTCGCCGTCGATGAAGTTCTTGTGCACCGCGCCGGTCGCGGAATAGTCCTGTATCGATTGCGTAGCCATCCTGGATCCTCCCCCACGGAGTTAACTCTCTATCGTAGAGGGATGCGGGAGATGGGGCAAGGGGAGGGGTTCACGGCCCAGGGCGGGTCGCTTCGAACTGCTGCCAGTGGGCCCGGTAAGCGGAGGCGATCAATCGAGAGATGTGGGTGCGGTCAATCTCGTGGGGCAACGTGCTCGCAGCCAGTAGAGACTCGCATTCGGCGGCAAGTTCGCGGCCGTGAGCAAAGACCTCGTCTTGCGTGAATTTGCCGGAACGGATATCGATGAGGTGCTGGCGCTCCGGCTGGGGCCGAGGAAGCATCAGGTAGAGTGATTTCAAGAGCTCGCGGCATTCATAAAGAAGTCGAATGTAGTGCATCGAGAACTTCGTATCGAAGCCATACTGTTCGATCAGATCAGGCCGCTGTCCGTGCCGTCCCATACCGCGCTCGCCGGTGAGGCGCATGCGTTGCGAGTCCGCGAACCCGAGGTACTGTTCGGCAGCCTTCTTCGACAGTAAAGACTTGCGGTGCGGCAGGATGTGCGTGGCCCACGTGTCGCCGCCATGAGACTCGCCGTTTGCATAGAGAAAGTGCACGATGGCGGGATTGCCCTTCAGCATCAACTCGCCCCAGCGGTGAAGCGAGTACATGGTGACGTTGACGTCGTTCGCAGTGTTCTTCTCGCGGTCGGATCCGCTCGACCAAACGTAGTGCTCCAGCGGCATGACGCCTAGAATGCGCTCGGGAGGCTCGATGTAGCAGCCGTAGATATCGAGATCGTCGTAGCCCTCAACTTTCGCACCGTGGAGCTGCGAGCCGCCGATGAAGAGGTGGATGATGCACGCCGGGTCGAGCGGAAATCCCGCCGATAGTACATGCGCGAGAAGGGACGGACGTGCATTTGTGCCAGGCATCAGAAATCAGTGCCGGGACTTGGGTGGGCAAAGAAGCGGAATCATATCTCGTTTATTGCGGCGGTAAACACGAAAATCGCCTTCGTCGATTGTGAGTACAACTCGGTCGGGAAACAATTCGCTCATCCGAACCAGGCATAAGTCGGCAAAATCCGGCCTGCGATCGGCGTAACGAGTCGCAAACTCCTTGAGAGCGGAAATGTGCTTGTTCGCTTCAAACGCGATTTTCAGAAATCCTGATTCAACCATTTCCAAGACCAAGTCCGCTGAATGAAGATGGAATGCCGCTTCAGTCAGCACGGCTTCGCAGGTGAGCGCCGGCGGGGTGAAGTTCGGGCTCACATCGAGCGCCCACTGATGGTGAATGTCATCGGAATTAACGAGTGCGACGACAAAGCCGGTATCCACAATGGCGTTCAACGAGTGTTAAACCCCTTTCGCGTCGACAAATCTGGTGGCAAGCCCTTCAATCTTCCTGCGAAACGAAGGTACAAAGTTTCCTTCTGTTGCTCCTTGGCGCGTTGCAAGTGCTCGCGGACAATCCGATTTACCGGCAGGCCGGTTTTTTTCGAAGTGTCCTGCAGCCATTCGGCGAGGTCTTCAGGCAGGCGAAGGTTCACTGTAACACTCATATGACACTATTGTAACACAGGGGCCGCCCGTTTCCAGGCGGCCCTGATAGCCGATAGCCGACAGCCGACAGCCGAAACCCGAGAGCCGGGTCTACTCCGGCCGATCGATCTGCGCTCTCTGCAACCGGTCGCTGTAATCGACGTACACCGACTTCCACTCGGTGTAGAAATCAATCGCGCCGATTCCGCCCTCGCGATGTCCGTTGCCGGTCTGCTTGGTGCCGCCGAAGGGCAGGTGGACCTCCGCCCCGATGGTCGGCGCATTGATGTAGGTGATGCCGGCATAGAGGTCGCGCACGGCCTGGAACGCGCCGTTCACGTCCCGGGTATACACGGCGGAGGAGAGGCCGTACACGGTATCGTTGGCCATTTCGATCGCCTGCTCCAGGTTGTCGCACGCGCTGACCGAGACGACCGGTCCGAAGATTTCCTCCTGGAAGATGCGCATCGTCGGATCCACATCGGCGAAAACCGTCGGCTCGAGGAACCACCCATATTGATAATCGCCGCTTTCCAGTCGATGACCGCCGCACATCAGCCGCGCGCCCTCGTTCTGGCCTATCTCGATGTAGCTGAGGTCGGTTTCAAGCTGCGCTTTGTTCACGGCCGGTCCCATATCGATGGTTTCGTCCAGACCGTTACCAACCTTCAGCTTCTTGGCGCGCGCGACGAGCATGTTCAGGAACTCGTGATACACGCCCTTCTGCACGATGATGCGGCTGGTGGCGGTGCAGCGTTGTCCGGTAGTTCCGAACGCGCCCCAGAGTGCTCCTTCCAACGCGAGTTCGAGGTTGGCATCGTTGAGGACGATCATCGGGTTTTTGCCGCCGAGTTCCAGCGAGCAACGTTTGAAGCTCTTCGCGCAGGAGGTGCCGACGATCCGGCCGATGTCCGTCGATCCAGTTAGCGAGACCGCGCGGATCTCGGGGTGCTCGGTCATCGGGTTGCCGATCTTGCTGCCGAAGCCGCTGACGATGTTGACCACGCCTTTGGGCAGCCCGGCATCAATCAGCGCCTGAACGAAATTAAAGACCGATAGTGGCGTGTCCTGCGCCGGCTTGATGATGCAGGTATTTCCGCAGAGCAGCGCCGGCAGCAGCTTCCACGACGGGATCGCCATCGGGAAATTCCACGGCGTGATCATGGCGCAGACACCGATGGGCTGGCGCACGGCCATCGCGAACTTGTCCGGCAACTCCGAGGGCACGGTAACGCCGAACATTCGACGGCCTTCGCCGGCCATGTAGAAGGCGGTGTCAATGGCTTCCTGCACATCGCCGCGCGTTTCTTTCAGGATCTTGCCCATCTCGCGCGTCATATCGCGCGCGAAGTGCTCTTTGCGCTCCATCAGGATTTGTCGGGCGCGATAAAGGATTTCGCCGCGAGCTGGGGCCGGCACCAGCCGCCATTTCTTGAATGCCTGGTTGGCGGCATCGACGGCCGCCTCGACATCCGCGGCACCCGACTTCTGGAACACTCCGACCACCTCCCGCGTGTCGGCGGGGTTGATGTTTTCGAAGGTTTCGCCGGTGCTGGCCTCGACCCACTCACCGCCGATGTAGTTCTTGAAAACCGGGGCGGAGACACGGGTGGGCGTGCTGGTTTGCGTTGCGGTCGATGTGGACATGAGCGCCTCCTGGCGTCGGGCTTTCGAATCGCACTCAGGCAAAACTGCCGTCGGTGCGCCACCCGCAAATCGGGTGGACACC
>JBOGLI010000859.1:0-6429 GCA_050746165.1 Terriglobales bacterium
ATGTAGAGGTGCCAGACCACGATGGCCAGCGTCGCCAGCACCGCTTCATAGAAGTGAACGGCGGTGGCGACGTCGAGCCACCAGCGCGGGAACATGTCTCCGGTCTGCACCTTGAACCAGAGCGAGAGTCCGGTGGCGGCCATCACGAACATGCCCCAGACCAGCGCCAGGTACTCGGCCTTCTCCGCATAGTTGAAGCGCGCGAACTTCGGCCTCTCGCTGGAAAGCCCGAGGTGGTAGCGCATGTTCTGCAGGATGTCGGTCACGTCTTTAGGGACCGGCAGCATGTCGAGGAACAGCTTGCGGCCGTTCTTGTCGGTGAGGATGTACACCGCGTGATAGGCGCTGATCGCCATCAGCACCACGGCGGCGATGCGGTGCAGGATGGAGCGCACCGATTCGTTGATGAATACATCGGCCAGCCACGAATCTGGGTACTTCAGCGCGAACCCCGTAAACACCAGTGTTACGAAGCTGATGAGCAGCGTCATGTGCTGGTAGCGCTGCTTGCGGTCCATGCGCACGACGATGCGGCGATGTTCGTCACGGCGCGCGACGATCTTGCGCCGCCAGAGGATCAGGTTGTGCAGGAGCATGCTGCCGATGACGGCGAAGATCATGCCCAGGTAGAAGCGGCGCGTCCAGCGCACTGCGACGCTGCCCACGTCCGCCGAGAGCGGCGCATCCACGTGGATCTTGCCCTTGATGAAATTCGCGTTTGCGCCGGGGTGGCACTTGCCGCAGGTCTGCGCCAGGTTCGCCGCGTTGATGGTTGACTTCGGATCGCTCGACGGCAGGATGTTATGCACGCCGTGGCAGCTCGCGCAATTAGCGACCACCGTGGAACCCATCTGCGCCGCCAGTCCGTGATAGCTCGCCAGGTACGTGCTCACCCGGCGCGACGGCGCCCCGAACTCGGCCGCCAGGCGCATGCCTTCGTGGCAGCGCCCGCATGTGCTCTCCGCCAGTGCCTGTTTCGAAACCGAGGATGTGGGATCGCTCGGCGCCTTGATCGTATGAATACCGTGACAATCGGTGCAGACCGGCGCCAGCCAGTTGCCGCGCGCCACTGCCTGGCCGTGGATGCTGCCGACGTATTCCTGCTTCACGCCGTCATGGCACTTCGCGCAAGTGTTAGGGACGTTGAATTTGAAAATCGGCGACTTGGGATTGCCGGCGGCCAGGATTTCGTGCGTGCCGTGACAATCGGTACAGACCGCAGCCTTGCTGTTGTCGCCGCCCTTGGCGATCGATTGGCCGTGCACGCTCTGCTGGTAATCGACGAATGGGCTTGTGCTCAGCCCCGCCTTCTCCATGACGAATTTCTGGCCGTGGCAGGCGCCGCAGGTTGTTGGAATGTTGGAGCGGTGCACCTTCGAGGCCGGGTCGGAGGCAGGCAGCAGCTCGTGCACGCTGCCGTGGCAATCCTGGCAGGTAGCGGCGCTGGTATTTCCTTTCCTCACCGCTTGCGCGTGAAAGCCGCCGTTATATGCCTTCGCTTCATCGGCATGACAGGTGGCGCACTTGGGCTTGGCGGGCGTGTTCTCGTGCGGCACGGCCTTGATGTCGGTGTGGCAATCGACGCAGGAGAACATGCTGCCGTGGATCGACCCGGCGAATTTCTTCTCGTCGACCGACAGGCTCACCTGTTTTCCGTTTTCTTCTTTCGTGAGGCCGCCGTCGGGACCGTGGCACGCCAGGCATTCCGCGTTGTCGATCTTCTTGGCCGAGTGCTTCTGCTGCGCTGCAACGGGCAAAGTAAATAGGAAAAATAAGATGGCGATCATCAGCAGAAGGCGGCGGCTTTGCGCCTCGCCCGACCTGTCCCGCACCGCGCTGGTCCCGCTCCAGTGGCTCATACGGACCCCTCTCCGGCCCCTGCCGAAATTCCGGCCGGACCTGGCGCGGGCGATGTCGCACATTCAAGTGACGTACGTCACCAATACCCGGCCAATCTCAATGTCCCAGATATCGACCGAAAGGGCTGTGAGTCGCATTACGCGGGGGTGTGATGTGCCTCACGCCAGGCTGTGCGTGAGGGTCACTCTACGTTGGTATGGCTCTGCTGAAACTGAAACTTGAAACGCAAGTAAAACCGGCCGCGCTACCGTGGTGAGCGGCAACAGCGCGGCCGGACGAAAAAACGCGGAAGAGTGCGGCTAAAACCCTGCGTTGCGTAACCGCGGCAGCAGCTCCGAATGGCCCCGACGCAGCATCAGCCGTAGCGCCAGCAGGGTGAGCGCGAAATACGCCGTACGCCTCATCATGGACGGACGCGGCGCAGGCGATTGTGCTGCGCCGCGTCCACTTGGCCCAAAAATGCTGGAAGCCGCCACCAACGCCGGCGTGCCTTCCGTCGTGATTGCTGTTGTTTTCAGAATCACCCCTACCTGCGCAAACGTAGCGCACCTGCGCTTCGCGGTAAAGATAGCGTTGGTAACTACCTGGGCACATTACCCGAGGTGGGAAGTAGGAGCAACAGGGGCCGCGCCACACGACCGGCCGGCTTGCTGTGGGCGGGCCCGGTCTTCTGCGGGGGCGACCCCTGCGCAGCGTCGTACCGGCGCGGCAGTGGAGGTGAGCAGCACACCCGTGCCTCAGCAGACGCTCGATGTGTATTGATTCTCCGGCGCGCCGCACAGCCGCGTCCTGGCTAGGCCGGCTGCCCCCGAAGCTGGCGCGCCGGAGAACACCGGTGTGGTAGCAGGATTCCCGCGTCCGTGATCTCCCGCATCACGCCGCGTCCCGCTGCCACACCGAAAGCAAGGGAATAACGTTCCTTCCCCCCTATTCGCTTATGCACTCGCGCGGCCATCTTGATAGTTCCCGACGCATGTGATGATCCCGATTGATTGCAACGACTTCGGTGACCCAGGGGGAGAGATTTGCACGGCGTGCCCGAGTTGCGGTGTTGCGAAATGCAACGCCCTGCTTAAAAACACAACAACGAGTGGCACGCCGGCGCGCAGGGGCCGCCGTTGCACGGTCGCGAGCCAGCGAAAGCCTGTTGTGAGGCCGGTCACCTATCTTTGTGATATCGCACCCGTTTTGCCAAGGGTGCGGTCCGCTCGCAATATCGTTCAACGATATACATCAAGTTGCGCTGGCGATGGCATCGGGCAAAGGGTCGGAATGCGATAAAATGGCCATGCCGGGCCGCCGCCGGCCCCCGCTGCCGCGCGCCGGAATCCCGCTAAATAAGCGCGTTTTCACGAACTGGCCGCTGGTGCGTGACGCAGGTCACTGGATGCCGGTGCGCTTAACGGCAACGTTATCACTTCCTGGCAGCGCGCCGGTTGTCCGCCCGGTTACCGGTTTCCTCCGCGCACGGACCGTATCCCCCTGTCGGGCCGGTGCGCTGATTTCGAACGGTCGTTCGGCGAATGGCGAAAATCCCGGGCTTATGATTGGGCGTCACAGGGGGTTGTGTCGTGCTATCACCTTATGGTCTGGACATCATCGAAAGCTGCTTCACCTGCAAGCTGCGTGCTGACCGCATTTTTTGCGACCTTCCCACTGCCGCCATGCAATCATTCGAAGCCATCAAATACGCCAGCGCCTATCCCAAGGGCGCCGTCCTGTTTGTCGAGGGACAGGGACCGCGCGGCATTTTCGTCCTTTGCAAGGGCCGCGTGAAGCTCTCCATCTGCTCGACGGACGGCAAGACGCTCATTCTTAAAATCGCCGAGCCTGGCGAAGTTCTCGGCCTCAGCGCCACGGTCTCGGGCAAACCGTATGAACTGACTGCCGAAACCATCGACCCGTGCCAGGTCAACTTCGTCAAACGAGAGGACTTCCTGCGCTTCCTGCGCGAGCACAGCGATGCCTGTTTCCGCGTCGCCGAACAGCTATCGGACAAGTACAACACCGCCTGCCACGAGATTCGCTCGCTCGGCCTGTCGCACTCGGCCGCCGAGAAGCTGGCGAAGCTGCTGCTGGAATGGAGCTCGAAGAACGGCGAGTCGCAGAAGCAGGAGCCGAAGCTGAAGCTGGCGCTGACGCACGAAGAGATCGCGCAGATGATCGGCACCTCGCGCGAGACGGTCACGCGCCTTTTCGCCGAGCTGAAAAAGCGACAGATCGTGCACGCCAAGGGCTCGACGCTGCACATCCGCAACAAGGCCGCCCTCAAGCAGCTCGCGACCACCGGCTAGTCGCCGCGGACAGTCAACACCGGACAGGGCGCCCGCCCCACCACCGCGTCGGCGACCGACCAGGGAACATGTGTCGCCATCGCTCCTTTGTGCTGCACTCCCAGCACGATCGCCGCTGCGTTGCGTCCCGTGGCGGCTTCCACAATTGCCTCCGCCGAGGGACGCGAGCTGACGATGATCTCCGCCGGAATATCCGGATAGTCCCGCATGATTTCCGTCAACCGCAGGCGCGCATCTTGCGCCAATTCGTCGGAGATCGTGGGCAGCACAACCGTCTCGATCGCTGCCACCGGCGGGACAACAGCATGCACGAGTATCAGCGGCGCGCCACGCTGGCGGGCCATCCCCACCGCATAAGGAAACGCTTGCATCGATGCGGCGGAGAAGTCGGTGGCGAACACCACTGCTCCCGCCTCCCCGCGCAGAATTTCCTGCCGCACGTGCGGTCCGATCGTCATGACCGGACAACGAGCATTGCGAAAAATCAGTTCCGCCGTCGAACCCAGGAACAGCTTGCTCAGTCCCCCGCGTCCGCGGGTGCCGGTGACGATGAAGTCAATCTGGCGTTCGACGATTACCTCCTGCATCGTCTGCCAAAACCGGCCGGAACGCAGGATTGGGGCGTGGACTACCTCGCTCAGTTCCTTGCTGTCGATCACCGCCAGGAAGCGGTGCACCGCATCCTGCTTGGCGGCGTTCAGTTCGTCGCGCTGCGGCTCGAGCGGCAGCTCGTAGCGCGGTTCCGCCGGAAGGATGTGAGTCAGGAACAGCGACGCGCCATGTTCTTTTGCCAGCGCGATGGCGAAAGGCAAGGCGACCTCGGAGCACGGAGAAAAGTCGGTAGCGAAAAGAATGTTACGAATTGCGGCCGGCGCCGCAACGGACAGCGGAGCGGTTGTTGCTCCCATGGCACCCTCCCGAACAGGACTGGCGAGAGCAGGGAATTAGCAAGTTCAGATTACTGCCGCCGGGCGGAAAATCACGAGATTTGCGACACATTGGGCGAGGCCGTCATTCCCAAAATGGTCAGAAGAAAACGTGAGCCGCTGATGAACGCTGATCAACGCTGATGAAAACCATTCTTGCCGCGGATCAACGCGAATGGACGCGGATCAAGCCATTTCTGATTGCCAGTTTCTGAATTCTGAATGAAACCAGCCGCGGAGCGGCGGAATTCATTAGCCCACACCGGTAGGTGTGGGTACGCGGCAAGAAGACGCGCGAGCGCCAGCGGCGCGACACAATCAGTCGTGGTTCTCCCGTGCTCGGCGGAGGTCTGACGCGAGCGACACACATGCAAAAACGATAGCCAATCCGCCGAATAAGAACGCAAGCTTCTCGACTATTCCGGGCTCTATGATCATTAACCAGCCGGTTGCAGCCAGAAGGCGATCTCTTTGCCACCTAAGCACCTCGAACAGCACCCATGAGGCTGGGAACATCCCGGCTAAACCAAGCAGAACCTTTGTTTGGGAGCTTAGAATGCCCGGCTTGTAATCGGATTGCGAAAACATTTCCATCGCGGTGCTCGTCATCAACTATCGATCACAGCGCTTAAGCTTTTTCAAACGGCCATCTTCAATCGTCAACGGTTTAGGTTTGTAAGACGCCGACGTTGAATTCCGGCACGTCGGGATTGAGCGCCGCCGCTTCGAGTGCGTGCGTGATGGCATCGCGCGTCTCCAGCGGGTCGATGATGCGGTCGATCCACAGCCGCGCCGCCCCGTAGCGCGGGTCCATCTGCTGGTTGTAGGCGTCGCGCGTGAAATCGAACAGCGCCTTGCGTTCTTCCTCGCTGAGCTTCTTGCCGCCACGCTCCAGTTGCTTGATCTTGATCTCCACCAGCGTGCCGGCCGCGCTCTCGCCGCTCATCACCGAGTACTTCGCGGTGGGCCACGCGAAGAGGAAGCGTGGGTCGTAGGCTTTTCCGCACATCGCGTAGTGGCCGGCGCCGAAGCTGCCGCCGATGATCACCGAAATCTTCGGCACCACGGAATTGGAGACTGCGTTCACCAGCTTGGCGCCCGCCTTGATGATGCCGCTCCACTCGGCGTCTCGCCCGACCATGAATCCGTTCACGTCATGGAAGAAGACCAGCGGGACCAGGTTCTGGTTACAGTCCATGATGAAGCGCGCCGCCTTCTCCGCCGACTCGGTATAGATCACCCCGCCGAACTCCAGCCGCTTGCGGCCTTCGTTATCGATCTGTTGCGCGTGCAGCTTCTGGTTGGCCACAATGCCCACCGCGAAGCCGCCAATGCGGGCGTATCCGCAC
>JBOGLI010000860.1:0-2792 GCA_050746165.1 Terriglobales bacterium
GTGTATCCGGGTGCAGCGTGATCTTCGGGTTCAATACGGACGTGAAGTTTGGCACCACCGTTTATCACGTTCAGAGTGAGGCGCGCGAGCACGACCACTTGCTGCAAACGCAAGTGTTCGTCAAAGGCCGCTGCCTGGGAAAATATGCCAAATCGTTTGCCGACCAGGCCGGCCAGGCGGATTTTTCCGAAGACCACCTGCACGATCTGCTGAAGGCGCAACACAAGCGCTTTGTCGAAAGCGCGCGCGCGGGCACCATCGAAAGAGACATCGACGAGCAGGACGACGCGCCTGCCGCAGCTACCGCCCATGCGACGGCAGCGCCGTTGCCGGCTCCCGCCCCGCCCCCGCCTGTAGCAGCACCAGCCGACGAAGAGCGGATATCGATTTCGCTCGACGACCCTGACCTGGCGGCGATTGCCGAAGCCTCGGCTGCGGCCATGATCGAAGAGCGCAGCGCACCGCCGGTCGCTCCCGTTCCGATTCCTGAAGAAGCGATGGCGCCGCCGGTGGTGGAATCTCCCGCCGATCCGATGTTGGACTCTTTCATGGCGGAACTTGATGCGGCGGAAAATGCTCCGCCTCCTCAGCCGCTGGTGCAATACCGGGTCGAGGCCGCCGGTTCGGTGATCGGAAAAGGGATCCAACTGGAGTGCCTGGAGCCAATCGTGGCGCCCGACGGATCCAGCGTCCTGCTCAATGTGACGATCGCGGAAGAGGGAACGCCTTCGGTTGATGCACAGGTCACGTGCCGGATTTCCGTGCCGAATGGCCCCGCGGCGTACGTTTACGCCAAGAGCAACGATGCGGGCATTGCGGATGTACGCATCCCCACACAAGGGCTGGATGTCTCCACCGGCGTTCTGATCCAGGCGGCGGTGCGCGGAAAGACCGCGAGCCGGAAATTCAACCTCAAGCGGTCCTGACGCGCGCGACATCCCAACAACTCTGTGTAACTTCAGGCGCGCGGCTGCATCCGACGTTCATGCGCGTCCTGCTGCTCCTGCTGCTCACCTCAATCGTCGTATCGGCGCAGACCAAGGCTCCCGTGGTGGTCGAACTGTTCACCTCGGAAGGCTGCTCCGATTGTCCGCCGGCCGATCAGTTGCTCATGCAGCTCGACCAGCGCCAGCCTGTTTCCGGAGCGAACATCGTGGTGCTGGGCGAACACGTCGATTATTGGGACGGTTTGGGATGGCACGACCGGTTCTCGTCAGCCCAATTCACGAAACGCCAGGAAGCGTACGCGAACCGTTTCCGTATTTCCGGCCCATACACGCCGGAGATGGTGGTAAACGGCAGGGAAGAATTCGTCGGCAGCGATGGCGCGAGGGCGGTGACGGCGATCGAAAAGGCGGCGACGAAAACGGCAGCTCCGGTAATCGAGCTAAGCCATGCCGGCGATCGGGTCCACGTCGTCGCCGGAAATGCCGGAAGCCGCCGCATGGATGTGATCTTCGCAATCACGGAGAACGGACTTTCCACTCACGTTGGCGGCGGCGAAAATCACGGCCGCGACCTTCACCATACTGCTGTGGTCCGCCGCTTGAGCAGGATCGGAGTCACGCGCAACGGCCGCTTCGCCGCCGATGTTCCGCTTCGCCTGGATTCCAGTTGGAATCGAAACAATCTGCGCGCGGTCGTCTTCCTACAAAACGGGGAAGCGGGCGAGATCGTGTCCGCCGCGGAACTGCCGCTGAAGTGACGTGAATCTCGTCGGGCGTGGGATAAAATCGCTTTCGATGACGTTGCACATTAATGGGGAAGCCCGCGAATTTCCTGCCGGCCTCACGCTGGCAGCGCTTGTCGAACAATTGGGGATGAAGGGGGACCGCGTGGCGATTGAGTTGAACCGCGAGATCGCGCCCCGCGATCGCTGGGACTCGACCGAGTTGCACGACGGAGACCGGCTGGAGATCGTGCACTTTGTCGGCGGCGGAAAAACAAATCGGGTCATCGGGTGATCGGGTCATCGGGTCAATGAATCAATCGGACGTCTGCAATCAACAATCGAAAATCAAAAATCAAAAATGATTTTCGGCCCAGTATTTTTTACCCTGTGGATTCCTTCCTGTTTTCCCGCTTGACTCAACACGCAATCTCCCTAAAATGTTTCAAACATTATCGGACGAAAATGTTTTAGGACGGGGAATGGACCAGCGCTACACAACCAGCCGGGTGGTCGAACTCACCGGAATCAGCGCGCGCCAGTTGCAGTGGTGGGACGAGCGCGGCCTGGTGGTCCCCGAGAAAGATGGTCACCGTCGTTTGTATTCGATCGACGATCTGGCCGAGATCGCGGTGATCTGCGATCTGCGGCGCCGCGGTTTTTCCCTCCAGCGCGTGCGCAAGGTGGTGAAGTTCCTGCGCAAGGAATTAGGCAAGCGCCTGGTGGACACGGCCGGCCGCAGCTCCGAATGCCATCTGCTGACGGACGGCTCGCGCATTTATGTAAGAACATCCGCGCAACAAGCGATCGACGTGCTGAAGAACGCGCGTCAACCGATGTTCACCGTCTGCCTGAGCGATGCCGTGCGCGAGGTCTGCGCCGGAGCGTTCAAGAAAAAGGTCCGCAACGCGCCCGCGGCGGGTGAGGCCCGGCGGCGGGCCTAGTCCGCGATACCCGAGGAGGATGGCATGGTCGGCGAAGTCGATGTTCTGAACGAATGGATCCCGGAACACATGGTACCCGGGGCAATGTTCGTGCTGGAGAACGCCGGCGAGGTGGGGGACGCGGAAGATCCCTACTGGGCCGTGCTTGCCTGCCCGTCCTGCGGCACCCTGGGACTGGT
>JBOGLI010000861.1:0-4948 GCA_050746165.1 Terriglobales bacterium
AGTGGCTGCCCCTACCCTAAAATTTCGTAATTCCGGAATCGGGGAATTGCGGATTTGCAATTCTGAAATTTCATAATTCGGCAATTCCGCAATGCGTTCACGCGCTTTCGCCGCGCGCCGACATTGCCGGTACCGGTGCCGCCGGAACGTCGTGCTCGCCGCAGCTATCCATTGGCACCATCACGTTGATTCGGGTGCCTTTACCGGGTTCGGAGTCCACTTCCACCGTCCCCCCCAGCATGGCGACGCGTTCCCGCATTCCGGCCAACCCGAAGCTGCGGCCGTTCCAGCGGTCCGGGCTTTCCATGCCCTTGCCGTCGTCCTCGATGCACAGGTGGACGATTTCTTCTCCGCGCTCCATGACGATGTTCACGCTGCTGGCCTTGGCGTGCTTGGCCACGTTGTGCAGCGCTTCCTGCACGACGCGATAAATCGCCGCTTCACATTCCGGCGCCAGGCGTCCCACGTCGTCGCCCACGGCCACGCGGGCCTTCACGCCGGTAGTTTTGGCGAAATCCTTGGCTTCCTTGCGGATCGCTGCCACCAGGCCCAGCTCCTGCAAGACCAGCGGCGAGAGCCGTCCGATAATGCGGCGGATGCCCTCGATGGTGCGGTCCACCACGCCGACGGTCTCGCGGATCTTGGCCCGCGCGCGCGTGCCCGCCACCTGTTCCAGCATCCCGAGATAGAGCCGGATGACCATGAGTGCCTGGCCGGTTTCGTCGTGCAACTCGCGGCTGATGCGCTTTCTTTCTTCTTCCTGGACGCGCAGCAGGTGGCCGCTGAGTTCCGCGATCCGCGCTTCGCGTTCGCGCAGCGCCTCGCCGGTCCGCGCGCGTTCGATGGCCAGCGCGGAGCGGTCGGCAATGGCGCGCAGCAGTTCCTGCTCGGTAGGCAGCCAGCGATACGGCTTCTCGAAGCCGATCACCAGCACGCCGATGACGGTGTCGCTGGGAATCCCAGGCAGGTCTTTATTCTGCGGGGTCTTCAGCGGGACGCCCCAGATGGCTTTCGCCCGGCTGATCAAGTGCGGGTTCAGCAGGCCGTCGGCCAACGTGAGGTCGGGGAGGATGTCGGGCTCGCCGGACTGCGCAATTTTTCCGGTGAAACCATGTCCGATCGGGATACTGATCTCGTCGGCGTCGCCGTCGATGCCAAAGCTGGCGTGGATCTGCAGGTAATCTTCGTCGTCACGCAGCAGGATGGCACCGACGGTCGCGCCGAATTTATTGGCGGTGATGTGCACCACGCGGTCCAGCAGCGCCGAAACCGATCCTGCCGACAGCTCCGCGTCGAGCACCGAAAGCAGCGCCGCCGACTCGTTGCGCTGGTTATCGAAGTAGGCGCCCGAGACCGCCACGAATGCCGAGGACGAGAACATTTCCAAGGCGGCGAGCATTTCCGTCTGCTGGTCGGGAAAGACGTCGGCGATCTTGGGCTCGCACATCGCCTGGAACAGCTCGAGCGCGCGGTTGGCGACACGCGTGTCCACTTTCAGCTTGCTCAGGCGCATGCCGAAGTAGGAGAGGTTCTCGAAATAGGTGTTGAAATCGGACTGACAGAAGAGCGCGAATCCGGTGCCGAGGGTGAGGCGTTCCAGGGCGGCCATGGCGCGGCCGTCCAGTTGGAACTCGTCGAACATGCAGGCGCGCCAAGCGGCAGTGATGGCGGCAAAATGGGGCTTGAGCCCGGCCGCAAGTTCCGCAATGCGCTCGCGGACAGATTGCTTTAGCGGCACAATCGGGGACAACCGGGAACTCCTTGCAGCGGGCCTATAAGTAAGATCACTTAGGGCTGGCATGCGGTTATAAACTCGCAACCCTAAGTCAGGATTCATTTTAACAACAATTCTCCTGCTAATGGGATGTTTCCCCGAAAAAAGATTTACTAATTTGTAACTAAGTGATTTAACGGGGGTTGTGAGACTCGGGCCGGAAGGGAAGAGGGCGGATGGTATGCTGGCGGGCAAAACATCGGGTCATCGGACGATCGGGTGATCGGGGTCAACAAAAAGAAGGAGGATGTATGGGCAGTCCTCAGGAGGAATTAAGAGAACGGGCGAAACAATTTGCATATCGGTTCATCAAGTTGTTTCGCACGCTATCCAAAGCGACGGAAGCCCAGGTCATAGGCAAGCAACTGCTTCGGTCCGGAACATCCGTGGCTGCAAATTACCGCGCGGCAGCGCGCGCGCGTTCTCAAGCGGAATTCATATCGAAGATCGGCATTGTCGTCGAAGAAGCGGATGAAACGGTCTTCTGGTTAGAGTGTCTCGCCGATAACGGAATCGTACGGCCGGATCTCCTTCGTGATTTGTTACGGGAGGCGAATGAGCTACTCGCGATCTTTGCCGCATCGCAACGAACAGCCAAGGAACATCTTCAAGCTGTACCGCATGCAAATTAGGCCGGCACCTGTGACGTCTTCTGTTGATCCGATGACCCGATGTCCCGATGACCCGATTTCTTCCGGAGCACTGATGCGATCGATATTCTTTATCCTATTCGCGATTTTCTTCCTCGTTCCTATGCTCGCGGCCCAAACCACGAACCCGGATCTGCAGGAACTCAACCGCATGGCGGCGCGCTTTGCGCCAACGCCGATTCGCGCCGACGTCTCTACCTTGACGCAGGGGGATCGCGATGCGCTGCCGAAGCTGATCGAGGCGGCGCGCGTCCTGAATACGGTCTTCATGCGGCAGCTCTGGAGCCAGAACGTCGCAACGTATGACCGGGTGAAGGCCGATAAGACGCCGCTGGGCGAGGCGCGCGCACATTATTACTGGCTGCAGAAAGGCCCGTGGTCCGACCTCGACAATCACCTGGCATTTCTGACGGGCGTGCCGCCGCGCAAGCTGCCGGGCGCGAACTTCTATCCCGAGGACATGACCAAGGGGGAATTCGAGAGTTGGGTCGCCGGGCTTTCGCCCGAACAGCAGGAGCAGGCCAAGGGATTCTTCACGGTCATCAAGCGCACCGGAGTCAGTGGCTTGAGTTACGCCGGTTCGCACGGAAAGTTGGCCGCGGTACCGTACTCGACCGAATACGCCTCGGACCTGACCAAGGCCGCGGACCTGCTGCGACAGGCGGCCGCGCTCACTACCAACGAATCGCTCAAGCACTTCCTCTCCCTGCGCGCCGACGCCCTGCTTTCCAACGACTACTACCAGAGCGACCTCGCGTGGATGGACCTCGACGCGCCGCTCGATATCACCTTCGGCCCCTACGAGACGTATAACGACGAAATTTTCGGCTACAAGGCGGCGTTCGAGGCGTACGTCAACCTGCGCGACCAGGAGGAGAGCGCCAAACTGGATGCCTTCTCGAGCGTCTTGCAGGACATTGAGAACCATCATCCCGAGGACGCGCAGTACCGAAATTCGCAACTTGGCGCGGCGGCACCGATCCGCGTCGTGAACGAGATTCTCGCGGCCGGCGATGGCGCGCACGGGATCCAGACCGCCGCCTATAACCTGCCCAACGACGAACGCGTGATCGCGCAGAAGGGCGCCAAGCGCGTCATGCTGAAAAATGTGCAGGAGGCGAAGTTTCGCACGGTGCTCATCCCGATCGCCACGCGCATGATCGCCGAAAAGGCGCGGCCCGACGTCAGCTTCGAGCCGTTCTTCACCCACATCCTCTGTCATGAGCTGATGCACGGGCTGGGCCCGCACCAGATCACGGTCAATGGGCAGACGACCTCGCCGCGCAAGCAACTCAAGGAGCTGTACAGCGCAATCGAGGAAGCCAAGGCCGACGCGACCGGGCTGTGGGCGCTGCAGTACATGATGGACCACGCCCAGGAACTGAAGCTCACCGGCGCGCTTCACTCCGGTGAGGCGGCCGAGCGCCAGCTCTACACCACGTACCTGGCGTCGGCGTTTCGATCGCTGCGCTTCGGCCTGGGCGACGCGCACGGTAAGGGCATGGCGCTCCAGTTTAACTACATTGTTAAGGAGGGCGGCTTCGTCCAGCAGCCCGACGGAACGTTTCGCGTGAACTTCAGCCGCATCAAGCAGGCGGTCACCGATCTGACGCACGACCTGCTGACGGTGGAAGCGACCGGGGACTACGACGGCGCGAAAGCGCTGCTGGCCACGGCCGTGATCGCACCCAATGTGAAGACGGCGCTCGACCGCCTGGAGAATGTGCCCGTCGATATCGAACCGGAGTTCGTCACCGCCGACGAGGTCGCCCCCGAACCGGGTACGGTGAAGAAGGCGGCGAAGAAACCCGCGGCAAAGAAGAAGACCGTGAAGCGGCACCGGCGCAAGTAGCAGACAATTTCCACCTGAAAGACGCTTCTCACGGTAGAATCCGCTCACCCAAACAGGTGGGGTCTGGATGGCTCTTTCGGCTGGGAACCGCATTGGACCCTATGAAATCGTGTCAGCGCTGGGCGCCGGCGGCATGGGCGAGGTGTACCGCGCGCGCGACACGCGTCTCGGCCGCGATGTCACGCTGAAGGTCTTGCCGGATTCCTTTGCGACCGACGCCACCCGCTTGCAGCGGTTTGAACAGGAAGCACGCGCCGTTGCCGCGCTGAATCATCCGAACATCCTCGCCATCTTCGACATCGGCGCGCACGAGAACACGCATTACATCGCCACCGAGCTGCTCGAAGGCTCGACGCTGCGCGAGAAGCTGATGGCGGGACCGTTGCCCGCGCGCCGTGCCATCGATTGCGCGCAGCAGATCGCGCACGGACTGGCGGCCGCGCACGAGAAGGGAATCGTGCATCGCGACCTGAAGCCGGAAAATTTGTTTGTCACGCGCGATGGACGGGTCAAAATCCTCGATTTCGGGCTCGCCAAGCAGGACGCGCTCAGCTTTGCGCAGACCGCCGGGCACGAATCCTCTCTGGCAACCATGGGTGGAGTGCAAACCACACCCGGCATGGTGATGGGCACCGTCGGATACATGGCGCCGGAGCAGGTGAAGGGCAAAAC
>JBOGLI010000862.1:0-2963 GCA_050746165.1 Terriglobales bacterium
GGTCAAGATCGTTTCCGAAGCCAGCCTGCATGGGTTCTATTACAAGCCGCGCATCAGCAAGGCGTTCCTCGCCGAACACTCAAAGGGCTTGATAGGCTTGTCGGCGTGCCTGAAGGGAGAGGTCGCCGAGCGGCTCACGGAAGGGAAGTACGACGCGGCGCGCCAAGCCGCTGGAACGTTCGCGGATATTTTCGGGCGGGAGAACTTCTATCTCGAAATCCAGGACCAGGGACTGGAGTTGGAGAAGCAGATTCACTCCGGCCTGTTGAAGCTCGAAAAAGACATCGGGCTGCCGCTGGTTGCGACCAACGACTCGCACTACCTGTGCGAGGACGATCATCACGCGCAGGACGTGATGGTCTGTATCCAGACCGGCAAGACCATCCACGACACCAACCGGATGAAGTTTCAGACCGACCAGTTCTTCGTGAAGAGCTGGGAGCAGATGAACCAGGTATTCGGCGAGATCCCGCAGGTGCTGTCGCGCACGCTGGAAATTGCCGAGCGCTGCGCGCTGAAGCTGGAGAAGGTACGAAATCCGTTCCCGCAATTCGACGTCCCGCAGGGACACACGATCGACAGCTACTTCGAGCACGTCGCGCGCGAAGGCTTTGCCCGCCGGCTGGAGACGCTGCGCAAGCTGCAAAGCGCCGGACGGCTGAAGCACCCGCTCTCCGATTACGAGCAGCGGCTGGCGTGGGAGATCGGCATCATCCGGCAGATGCAGTTCCCGGGATATTTCCTGATCGTTTGGGACTTCATCCGCTGGGCACGGGAGCACGGGATTCCAGTCGGGCCGGGGCGCGGGTCGGCCGCGGGTTCGCTGGTCGGCTACGCGATGGCGATCACCGATATCGACCCGCTGCAGAACGAACTGCTCTTCGAACGCTTCCTGAATCCGGAACGCGTGTCGATGCCCGATATCGACGTGGACTTCTGCATGAACCGGCGCGGCGAGGTGATCCACTACGTCACCGAAAAGTACGGGCGTGAGAACGTTGCGCAGATCATTACCTTCGGCACGATGCAGGCGAAGGCGGCGATCAAGGACGTGGGCCGCGCCATGGGCATACCCTACAACGACGTGGACCGCGTGGCGAAGATGGTTCCGGCAACGCTCGGCATCTCGCTCGATGATTCGCTGAAAGAATCGCCGATGATGGCGCAGGCCTACGAGAGCGAGCCGCAGGTGAGGGAGTTGCTCGACACGGCGCGCAAGCTGGAGGGCCTGGTGCGCAATGCCGGCGTGCACGCGGCGGGCGTGGTGATCTCGCCAGAGCCGCTCCTTAATCTCGTCCCCCTGCACCGGACGAAGAACGACGAAATCGTGACCGCCTTCGACATGAAGGCGATCGAAAAGATGGGCCTGCTGAAGATGGACTTCCTCGGGCTCACCACGCTGACGATCGTCGACGACGCGCTGAAGTTGATCGACCAGGTACGCGGCGAAAAGCTCGACTGGAATTTCATCCAGCTCGACGATAAGGAGACGTACGAGAACGTGTTTCACAGCGGCCTGACGAGCGGCGTCTTCCAGTTTGAATCGCACGGAATGCGCGACGTGCTGCGGCGTTATAGGCCGACCACGGTCGAAGACCTGACGGCTTTGAATGCGCTCTACCGGCCGGGGCCGATCCAGGGCGGAATGATCGATGACTTCATTGAGCGCAAGCACGGCCGGCGCAGGATCGAGTACGAACTGCCGGAGATGGAACCGATCCTGAAGGAGACGCTTGGGGTCATCGTTTACCAGGAACAGGTGATGCAGATCGCGAACGTCCTGGCCGGGTACTCGCTGGGCGAAGCTGATTTGCTTCGTCGCGCAATGGGGAAGAAGAACGAAGAGGAGATGGCGAAACAGCGCGACCGGTTCGTCAAGGGCGCGACTGAAAAGGGCTTTCCGGAAAAGAAGATCGAGCACATCTTCGACCTGATGGAGCAGTTCGCCGGGTACGGCTTTAACAAGTCGCACTCGGCGGCGTACGCGCTGTTGGCGTACCAGACCGCGTATTTGAAGACGCATTACGCGGTGGAATTCATGGCGGCGCTGCTGACCTCGGTGACGGGAAATACCGACGACGTGGTGAAGTACATCAAGGAGTGCCGCGAGATGGGGATTGCGGTGGAACCGCCGGACATCAACGTCAGCGACTCCGGCTTCACGCCGCACGGGAACGCGATCCGCTTCGGCATGGGCGCGATCAAAAACGTTGGGCAGAACGCGATTGAGTCGGTGGTTGAGGCGCGGAAGAAGCTGGGGAAGTTCACGTCGTTCTACCAGTTCTGCGAGAACGTGGACCTGCGGCTGCTGAACAAGCGTGTGCTGGAGTCGCTGATTAAGAGCGGCGCCATGGACAGCTTCGGGCATCGCGCGCAGATGATGGCGGTGGTCGATAAAGCGATCGAGCGCTGGCAGAAATCGCAACGCGATGCGGAAAGCGGACAGCATGGCCTGTTCGGCGTATTCGATGAACCTGCCGCGGATGCGGGCGCTAACGACAAGCTGCCCAACCTGCCGGAGTGGGATGAGCACCAGCGGCTCGCGGCCGAGAAGGAAATCCTCGGGTTCTTCATCACCGGGCACCCGCTGCAAAAGTACGAGCAGAAGCTGCAGGAATTTTCGCCCTACTACACGACGGCAGCAATCGGCGAGATGACCACCGGCACCGGGAAAGACGCGGAAGTTTACACCGCCGGAATTATCACTAACCTGAAGGTGCAAAAGTCGAAGAAGGGCGACTTCTACGCGAATGCCGTCCTGGAAGACATGGAAGGCACGGTGGACATGATCGTGTTCCCCGAGGCGTATCGCAGACTAGGCGAGAAGGTGAAAGTCGAAGTGCCGGTGCTCGTGAAGTGCGGGGTGCGCGTGGAAGAGGGGTCGAATCCCAAGATCATGATTTCCGAGATCACGCCGCTGGAGGACGCAAAGCCCAAACTGGCCAGAAGCCTGAGGATTAAGG
>JBOGLI010000863.1:0-1819 GCA_050746165.1 Terriglobales bacterium
CGACCGGCTGGCCATACTGACTCTCGGCGCGAATTCCGGGCGCGGTCGGCGGCTCGGGAGCGGCAACGGCTCCGTTATTCGAGCCGGGCAAGGTCGATGCCGTGCTCAGGTGAACGATGGGCGTCACCAGCAGCGGCGGCGAGAATGGAACGACCGGTATGGCAACGCCGGCCGTGGTGGCCTGGCCGGATGTTGTAACCGCTGTCTGGCCAAAGGCCAGCACGGCGGTGATCAATAACGCGAGAGTGAACAGGGCCGAACGCTTCATAAACCGCTCCAGTCGTGAGTACCTCCGGGACGCGGAGGCACTCGCAGGAATCCCGGTTAAGTAGGATTACCAACTGGTACACAGGGATGCCAGGTACTTACGAGGCTTGAGGCAGGAGGCGTGAGGCGTGAGGGGTGAGGGACACGGGGCACGGGACACGGGACACGGGACACGGGACATGGGGACGGGTTGCGAGTAGGATAGGTCGCCATGCGACGCATTTTTGCAGCTGTCCTACTGCTACTGCTCGGGGCCGGGGCGCTTGCCGAGGCTCAGATCGAAACATTGACGATCGGTACGGCTAGGCGGATCTCGCTCGATCGCAATTGGCGGTTCCTGAAGGGCGATGCTCCCGGCGCCGAACAACCTGCGTTCGACGATTCGAAATGGCGCACGGTTCGCCTGCCGCACGACTGGGCGATCGAGGGACCGTTCAGCGAAAAGCTAAATCCGCATACGGGGGCGTTGCCGGTCTTCGGGACGGGGTGGTACCGGAAGCATTTCGCGCTTCCGGCGTCGGTAAAAGGCCGAGTTTTTACTGTCGTCTTCGATGGCGCGATGTCGAACGCGCATGTTTGGCTGAACGGCAAGGAAGTGGGCGAGCGGCCGTACGGGTATAGCAGCTTCGCTTTCGATCTGACGCCGGACTTGAAATTCGGCGGCGCGGACAACGTGATCGCCGTGCGACTGACGCCGGAGGAGGACGCGTCGCGGTGGTATCCGGGCGCGGGAATCTATCGCAACGTGTGGCTCGACGTGACCGGCCCGGTGCACGTGGCGGAGTGGGGAACGTACGTCACGACGCCGGAGGTGACGGAAAAGGCGGCGAAGGTGCACACCGTCACCACGATTCAAAACGGCACAAAGCGGGTCGAGCTGATCACGACTGTTCTCGACGCGCAGGGCCGAAAGGTAGCGAGCACCACGACGCCGGTGGAGTTATCGGCGAATGGACAGACGCAAGCCGCAGCGGATATCGAGGTGCCGAACCCACATCGCTGGAACATCGACGATCCGTACTTGTACACGCTGGTCAGCACAGTGATGAGTGGCAAGCGCGAAGTCGATCGCTATACCACCCCATTCGGCATCCGCACGGTCGAATTCACGCCAACGGACCTGAAGCTGAATGGGCGCAGTATCCGGCTGAACGGAGTCTGCGATCACCACGACCTGGGCGCGCTGGGGGCGGCGGTGAATCGAAGGGCGACCGAGCGGCAGTTGCAAATCCTGAAGGCGATGGGCGTGAATGCGATCCGGACCAGCCATAATCCGCCATCGCCGGAGTTGCTGGAGTTCGCCGACAAGCTCGGGTTCCTCGTCATGGACGAAGCCTTCGACATGTGGAAGGAGCCGAAGGTCAAGAACGGCTACAGCAAGTATTGGGACGAGTGGTCGGACCGCGATTTGACCGACATGATCCACCGCGATCGCAATCATCCCAGCGTGATCCTGTGGAGCATCGGCAACGAAATTCCGGAGCAGAACAGCCCCGACGGATGGAAGATTGCCAAGCACCTGACGGAAGTCTGCCATCGCGAGGACCCGACG
>JBOGLI010000864.1:0-2957 GCA_050746165.1 Terriglobales bacterium
GGGCTATGTAGTGCCGCGCCTCCGGCGTCTGGCACATTGTGTTCCTCCTGCTCTAATACATTCATCGATTCTGCGCCGCAGCCAGTCGTTTCGTAAGCACGAGTTCTATTGCGCCGTACCCGAATAACCCATCCTCGGGCACCCCTCTCTCAATCGAGATCGGTTTCAGATCAATTTCTTTGCTGACGTCCGAAACATCGTATGTCACCAGATACGATTTGCCGGAAACGACATCACGTCGGCAAAACTTTGGCACCGGCCACTCGCTCTTCTTGAAAGCTGACGCCCCAATCACCTTCCATGATCCATTCAATAATCCAAGGTCGCCGAACATTGCGATTAGGACGGCATCATCCGACTTGAATCTCAGCACGCTTGCAATCGTCGGCTCGTCGTCGTATTGCTGACCCAAAAAATATCCGAGGAGTATTCCTCCCGATCCAACACGCGCGATTCGACCGGCTGCCCACCCGCCCTCGCGAAGAGGCACGGCGATGAAATCGCCTTCCTTGTACGCGACCTTTGCCATTGTCCCTTGGTGAATGGATCAATTGCTCAACATCTAGCAACCAACAACGAACAACCAGCAACGAGCAACTAATTCCTCAACGGCTTCCCCGTCTTTAACGTGAACGCGATCCGCTCCTGCGTCTTCTTCTCGCCGCACAAGCTCTTGAATGCCTCGCGCTCCAAGTCCAAATAATATTGTTCGGAAACCAGAGTTCCCGGGGTGACGTTGCCTCCGCAGAGGACTTCCGCGACCTTGTTCCCGATCTTTACCTCGTGGTCGCTGATGTACTCCGCCTGGCGCATCAGGTGGACGCCCAGCTTCAGCGTCGCAAGGATGCTCTCGCCCGCCGCGGGAATATCAGTCCGCATGCGCGGCGGTTGGTAATTCCGCGCCAGTTCCAGCGCGTGCGCCTTCGCGTCGGAGACAAGGCGATCACGGTTCATGGTGACTTGGTCGCTCTCGCTGAGGAATCCGAGATTGCTTGCCTCCGCGACCGAGGTCGAGACCTTTGCCATCGCGATCGTCTCGAACGCGCGCTTCATCGCCTCCATGAACTCGACCGATTCGCCGCGCCCACCGGACCTGACACTCTCCGCTGCATCCACCGCGCGCAGCACCATCTCTTTGCAACCGCCGCCGCCGGGGAGCAGACCGACACCGACTTCCACCAATCCCATATACAGCTCGGCGTGTGGATGACGCGCGGCCGAATGCAGCGCAATCTCGCAGCCGCCGCCCAGCGTCATGCCGAAGGGCGCGGTCACCACCGGTTTTGGCGAGAACTTGATCGCCTGCGTCATTGCCTGAAACTGCTTGATCATGAGGTCAACGTCGTCCCACTCCTCTTCCTGCGCCGCCATGAGCAACATCATGATGTTGGCGCCGGCGGAGAAGTGTTGCGCGTCGTTGGTGATGACGAATGCGTCGAAGTTGTCGCCCGGGCCGCCCGGTTTGAGCACTTGCTGGACCAGCTGGACGATGTCGCCGCCGAGGGCGTTCATCTTGGTGTGGAACTCGATGCAGCCCACCCCGTCGCCCAGATCGATGAGTGAAGCGCCCGCGTTCTTCTTCACCACTCCGTTCGACTTCTTGATGATCTGGACCGACGTGATCCCCGGCGCAACTTGTTCATCGACATAGGCCGCGCCTTTGACTTCGAAATACTGGCGGCCGGACGGAATGCCTTGCGCCGCCACGTACCAGGATTTCTTGCCGCTCTCGAGCAGCCGCGCGACGTTCGCCGCGACCGGCTTGCCTTCGGCTTTCATGCGCGCGACCGTCGGCTCCACGCCTGCCGCGTCCCACAACTCGAACGGGCCGAGCTCCCAGTTGAAGCCCATGCGCATGGCGCGGTCGATCTCGACGATCGTGTCGCTGACCTCGCCGATGCGGTTGGCCGAATACGTCCACAGGTCGGAGAGAATCGCCCACAGGAATTGCCCGGCCTTGTCCTTCGGATTGGGCGCGCCGCCTTCGATGCCGAGCAACGTGCGCAGGCGCTGCGGCGTCTCCTCGATGTTCTTCGCCATCTCCAGGGCAGGGAATTTGGGCTTCTGCCGCGGCCGGTATTCGAGCGTCTTCCAGTCGATGGCGAACCGCTCTTCACCCTGCGCGCTCTTCTGCTTCTTGTAGAAGCCGGCCTTGGTCTTGTCGCCGAGCAGCTTGCGCTCGAGCATGATTTTGTAGAAGTCGGGCAGCTTGAGGTCGGCGCGCTCGTCGCTCAGGTTTTCTGTGAAGTTGCGGACCACGTGGCCGAGGATGTCGAGGCCAACCATGTCGGTCAACCGGAACGTTCCGGTCTTCGGCCATCCCACTGCACTTCCAGTTAGCGCGTCTGCCTCCTCGACCGACAAATCCATCTCCTGCATCACGCGCATGACGTTCAGTGCAGAAAATGTTCCGATGCGGTTGGCGATAAAGTTCGGTACATCTTTGGCCTCGACGATCCCTTTGCCCAGCCGCACGTCGCAAAAGTGCTCGAGCGCGCGGATGGCGTCGCGATCGCTGTCAGGCGTTGGAATGATCTCCAGCAGCCGCATGTAACGCGGCGGATTGAAGAAGTGGGTGCCGAACCAGTGCCGGCGGAAATCCTCGCTGAAGCCTTCGCTGATTTTCTGGACCGGCAGTCCGCTGGTGTTGGTGGTGACCAGCGTTCCCGGCTTGCGCACACTCTCGACCTTCTGTAGCAGCGAGCGCTTGATGTCGAGGTTTTCGACGACGGCTTCGATGATCCAGTCGCATTCGCCGAGCCACTTCAGGTTGTCGTCGAAATTGCCGACCGTGACCAGTCGTGCCAGCGACGGCTCGAAGAATGCCGCGGGCTTCGATTTGACGGCCGCCTGCAATCCAGCTTCGGCGATTTTGTTGCGTGCCGGCCCGTCAGCATCGGGCGGAACGATGTCGAGCAAGTAAGAGGGAATACCCGCGTTGGCAAGGTGTGCAGCGA
>JBOGLI010000865.1:0-3969 GCA_050746165.1 Terriglobales bacterium
ACCATGAAGTCCGGAACATTGGTGCCGTCGGTCGGCAGATAAGCCGCCGAGCCGCCGACCGCGAGAAATTCACCAAATCGCGATTGTGAATCCTCAAAACCGTGGCCGAATGCCCCCAGCCCGAAGCCGAAGGTGGAAGCTGGGAACTTCACGGTGTGGCAGTTCTTTTCCGTGAAGCTGCACGATTGCAGCGGTTCAGGGTCTCCGATCAATTCATATTTCAGTGGATGCCCGGTCCCGTACTCCAACACTTCGAACGCTGCGGAAGGCGAGGAGAACCGGCGCAACTCGGCTTTAGCCGGCCCTGGGGTGACCGCGGGCTGATCGTTCAAGAGAATTGTCGATAAACCGCACAGGTCCAAAACCTGTTTCACCCGGTCCGACGGGCTGGCGATAATCAGCGCCCCCCCGATGTCCTTCAACTGCCGGAAGATCAGTACCAGCATGCCCACACCGGCGGAGCTGAGATACACGATCTCGGAGAGGTTGAGCCGGATTACGTGCGCTCCTCCCCGGATGAACTCATCGAGGCTCTTGTGCAGGTGTTCCGTCCAATAATTATCGATGCGCCCTTTGGCCCTCACTTCGAGCGCGTCGCCGACTTGTTCCGTGACGATTTCCATAATGGCTACTGCCGAACCTTTTGCGCGAACTCGGCGGGAATCTTGATTCCCAGCGCCGCCGCATCGCCGCGGCTGATTGACATTTCTTCAACCGCGATTTCTTCGATTGGCACGTCCTTGGGATTGGCGCCCAAGAGGACGCGGCCCGCCAATTTCCCGGCGGCCCGCGAGGAATACTCCATTCCCACTCCCAGGCAGGCCAGGCCACCGCGCGGCAGGGCCGAGCAGATGTCGGTGATCAGCGGAATGCGCGCGTCTTTCGCGCCTTTTACCGCGCCTTCATACCCCTGGATGCCCGTGTTATCGGCGGGCAGCCACACCACCTGGATGTCGCGTCCGGCGAGGATCTGCACCGCTTGCAACACTTCATTCGATCCGCTGACCGCGACCTGTTCCAGCCGGATACCGCGTTCCTGGAAGATCTCGCGCGCGACCGCCTGCTCTTTCACCGAATTCGCTTCCGCCGGGTTATACACCGTGCCGACCGCGCGCAATCCGGGAACCAGCTTCTGCATGAAATCGAGCATGTGGCTGACGGGCGGAAAACTCCCGACCCCGGTCACGAACGGCAAATGGTCGGCGTGACTCTTCCCGGCCCCTGCGGCAATCGGGTCGCTCACGCAGGTGAAGACCACTTTCTTGTGCTTGACGTTGTTGCACGCTCCGGACAAACAAGGCGTGCTGATGGTCATGATCAGGTCGACATCGGAGTTGTCGTAGTTCTGCAGGATGGCGGGAATGTTGATCATTTCCCCTTGCGCATCGCCGCGCACAATCTCCAGGTTCTTGCCTTCTTCCAGCCCGCTCTCTTTCAATCCGTCGATCAGCCCGTTCACGCAATAGTCGTTCGAAACGCCATGGGCGTAGTAAACCATTGCAACCTTGAATTTGTGATTGCCGTTGGCCGCGCGGGCAGAAGCGGTTTTTCGATGTCCGAGGTCCGAAAACAGCAGCACCGCCGAAAGAAAGGCAATGAGCGCGAGCCCCATCGCTAACCGCTTGAGGACAGACCAGACCGCGGACTCAGCGAACGAGCGCGTCACTTTTGAAGCAGGCTCCGTGGGAAGTGAGGCGGATTATAGCCGCTGTTTCCCGGAAGTGGTTAGAAATTGCGCAACGAACGCCGCACATTGAGCGGCCTCATCAAGGACGAACCTGTTGCGCGAATTCGTCCGGAATCTTGATGCCCAATTGATTGGCGTTGCTGCGGCTGATGGAGAGCTGCTCAACCGCTACTTCCTCAAGCGGCAGGTCCTTGGGGAGCGCTCCTCGGAGCACCCGCCCGGCCAGCGCTCCGGCGGCCACGCTCGCTGGGTAGGCACCAACGCCCATACACGCCAAGCCTCCGCGCGGCAGCGAATCGCAGTCGTCCGTGATCAGCGGCAGGTGCGCGTCGGCTGCGCCTTTGACCGCGCCTTCGTAGCCCGTGATCGCCGTATTGTCGCCCGGCACCCACACCGCCTGGATACCTTTACCGGTCAGGATCTGCACGGATTGCAGGACCTCGTTGGAGGCATTGATCGAGACCTCTTCGAGGCGGATGCCTCGCTGCCGGAAAATCTCGCGGGCCAGCGACATCTCTTTTACCGAGTTGGCCTCGGCCGGGTTATAGATTGTTCCCACTGCCTTCAGTCCCGGTACCAGCTTCTGCATTAAATCCAGCGTGTGGCCTACGGGCGGAAAACTGCCGACTCCAGTCACGAACGGCAAATGGTCGGTACGGCTCTTTCCCGCGCCCGCCGCAACCGGATCGGTGACGCACGTAAACACCACCGGTTTATGCTTTACGCGGCTGCATGCCCCGGACAGGCACGGCGTGGTGATGGTCATGATCAGATCGACGTCGGATTCGTCGTAGTTTTGCAGGATCGCGGGGATATTGATCATCTCGCCCTGCGCATCCACTCGCGTGATCTCCAGGTTCCTGCCTTCATCGATCTGCTTGGTCTTCAGCCCGTCGATCAACCCCTGGACACATTGGTCGGTGCCCACGTCGCGCGCGAAATAGACGATCGCCGCCTTGAACGTGCCTCCGGCCCGTCCAGGAGTTGCGGCGGCAACTGTCTTTCGATGCCCAAGGTCGGAAAGCAGCAGGATCGCCGAGAGAAATGCGATCAGCGCGAGACCCATCGCCAACCGCTTAAGAACAGACCAGACCGGCGACTCGGTGAACGAGTTCATCACTTTATGAAGTGTCTCCCAGGGGGCGAGGCGTGATTATACCGAAGCGGCTGCGAAACGATGAGATCGAAGGACAGAGCTGGCGCGTACGACGCCTGTTACTCCACGCCGAGCGCAGATACAAACTCTTCCAGCGTGGCGCTGTTCACCTCGACTCGGCGCCCCGTCGCGAATAAGTCTTCGATTTCGTCAAAAGCCCGCAGCAGCCGCATTTTGGCGGCAGCGTAGATTTCGGCATCGACGAGCGGGCGCCGGTGCGTCGCGTGCCATTCGCCCAGGGCCGCGTCAGCCACGAAAACGCTGACGGAAAAGCGCACATGCCGGTCGGAGCTGACGTCGAAGACGAACTCCGTCGCCGCTTCCTCGAGAGCGCGGCGCTTGCCCACGAAATAGTACTGATAGACCAGGCCGGTCTCGGCGGTATAGGTCTTGAGCCGGGCAGTCCTGGGCTGGTCGGTCATTGCGGCGGCGGCTGCATGGCGCGTCCCAGAGGCGAGGAGCGCCCGATGCGGTCGAACATGGAATAGGCGGCGGCGGCAATCCGGCCAATGGAATCGTCGGCGGCGCGCTCGTCGGCGTCATAGGCGGTCATGACGCAGATCACAAAGGGCCGGTTCGTGGCGAAGACCACGCCCGAATCGTTGCGGACCGCGTCCAGCTCGCCCGGTTTATCGGCGGAAACAACCGCGTCCGGCACGGCCAGCCGGATCGGGCTCGTCTTGAGCGTCGCCAGCATGTGGAAAAAGTCTTTCGTCATCTCCGGGTTGAGCAGCTTGCCCTGGTAGATGCGCGCCAGCAGCGTCATCATCTCGCGCGGGGTGGAGACGTTCTCCCGCCCTTCCTGCGCGGCCTTCGTATCCATCATCTTGCGCAGGAGCTTGGTCTGTTTCAGTCCTTGCGCGGCAAGCATCGCGTTGACGTTTTGCATGCCAACCTTATCGATGAGCACGTTGGTCGCGCTGTTGTCGCTGACGGCGACCATCATCGTTGCGAGATCGCGCAGCGTGATCTGGGTGACGCCATAGGTAAGGCCGTTGAAGATGGCGCTGTCGGGGACATCGTCCTCTTTGCGCACGGTGTAGAGATCGGTGAGCTTGAGCTTCCCTTCCTGCGCCTGGCGATAAAGTTCGGCGAGGACGGCGATATTGATGGAACTCGCTTGAGT
>JBOGLI010000866.1:0-6958 GCA_050746165.1 Terriglobales bacterium
ACCAACTGCTCTTTCATCCTCAGAAGTTGTCCCCGCACGCTGCCGTCGTAAATCGTGCTGCCCAGCCGCACCACCGCCCCGCCGAGAAGCTGGCGGTCGAGCGTATAGTGCGCCCGGACCTTCTTGCCCGTCAGACGCGCGATCTGCGCCTCTAAATCGGCGCGTTCGCTCTCCGTCAGATCGCGGGCGCTGGTGATTTCGGCCTCGGCTAACCCCAGCCGCCGGTCCATCTCCAACTGAATCTGCTTCGTGATCTCCGGCAGCGCCGCCATGCGGCGGTGATCGATCAAGACCGCAAGCAAATTGCGAACCTGCCGCGCGACGTTCTCGCGCGCAACGATCGCGTCCAATAGCCTGCGTTTCTGGTCCGCCGGAATCGCGGGGTTCTCCCACACATGGCGCAGGTCGGAGCTACTCTTCGCCAGTTCGACCACCGCCCTCAACTGCGACAGGACCGCCGCCGAGTCCAGCTTCCGCTCGTAAACCACGTCGACGAAGGCACGCGCGTATCGGCTGAGTACGTCCGCCATTTACCGGCCCTCCGTTCCGTTGTTCTTGCCCAACTCGCGCGAGAAATTGGCCACCAGTTGATGGTCGGTGCCGGGATCCACCTGGATGCGCTTTTCGGCTAGCGTGACCGCGAGATCGGCGGCATACGCCTTCAGGTCGCGCACCGCCGTTCGCGTTGAACTTTCGATCTCCGCCTGCGCGGCCTCGACAATGCGCTGCGAATCCTGCTCCGCGGCGGCGCGAATGCGCGCTTCTTCCGCGGCCGCTTCCGCGTCTGCCGAAGCGGCCATCTGGGCAATTTCCTGGTCGAGCTTCGCCAGGCGCGCCTCAATTTCCGCGAGGCGCCGGTTGGCATCGGCGCTGGCCGCCTGCGCTTCGTCCATCGTCTTCCGGATCGTCGCCGTTCGGGTCCGGAACGCCGCCGGAATATTCTTTTTCCATCCCCAGGCGATCAGCAGCGCAATGATCAGGAAATCGATCGAGTAGAGGACCCAGTACTCGGCTTGCGGGCTGATGCCTAGCTTCGAAGCCATCCAGTGGACGACCGGAGAGTGCTTGAACAGGTTGGTCTCGTCCGACCCTTTCTCGGCGGCATTCGATTCGTGTGCCAGTTCCTGCGCCGAGCTGTTCGCATTACTACCCTGTGTGATTTGATCGGTCTGCCCAGGTGATGCTGGAGCGTTCTGCTCCACCGGAGTTGTGGCGCTGGCGCCCGCAGGCGATTGTTTCGTCGCCGGCGCGGACTGTGCCCCACCCGCAAGGGCCGCGAGCAATACGGCGACGAGCGCCAGGTTGGCGGTGCGCTTCATCATTGTTGCCCGCCCGCCGACGCTGTCACCGGCTTCAAAACGGATTGAATCACCTGCGTGGCCAGCCGTTCGGCCTCGGGGAGGAGCTGTGCTTTCGCGCCTTCGGCCTCTCGCGAGATCCGGCTGCGTGCTTCCGCCACTTGGGCCCCTGCTTTTTCACGCGCGATCCGAACCGCCTCGACACGGGACGCCAATGCGGCCTGCCGGCGTGTCTCGTGCGACTTGAAGATGGTCATCCGCGCTTCACGAAGGCGCTGCTCGTACTCGGAGGTCTTCGCCTCGGCCGCCGAGATATCGGCGCGCGCGCGCTGCACCGCGCCCTCGGTCCGCTCGTACCGTTCCGCCAGCACTTTGGCCAGCGGCTTGTGCACGATGAACCGATAGCAGCCGTACACGATCAGGAAGATGATGATCGTGGGGATACTGCCGAGCGCAATTTCGCCTAATTGCCGGAGCGTCTCTTGCATGATGTAACGAAAGGTCTTGGACCGGGCCGCCCGCCGGGTCGCACTTACCCGGCCAGCAGATGTGTTTGAAACACTAAAAGTACCATCTGCTGAAACTTTGCGTCAATCGCTATTGTGTTGATTTTGGTCGAGTTTCGGGGCCATTTTCCGCCATCAACTCAGGCCGCCCGGATAGCCCATTCGTGGCCTTTTGGGACTACGATTTCGGCCCAAAACAGCTTGCGATTTTCTCAAAACCGTCCTTGACATCAGGTCGAAGGCGCGTACCATGGACTTATCACCTCCGATCCGATTCAGGATCGAATGGGCGTTCGGATAAGGAAAAGTCACCGCTCCTTACCCAATCGCCCATTTTAATTTTCTGTGGAAACCAAGTGTCATGAACTTGTAACTTGCACCGCCCGTCGCGCCTGTGCGAAGGTCGCGACATCAATGCATCGGGTCAGCAATTACTGTTACATCCCGCTCATTTTCATCTTCCTCTGTGTTCCAGCGAGCGCGCAGGCCCCGTTTGTAACCGACGATATCGGCGTCGCCGACTACCACCGCTTCCATTTCGAATTCAACAATGAGTACGACCTGTTGCAGGACTCAGCTTTTCCCAACCTCCGCCAGAATACGGCGAATTTCAAGTTCAGCTACGGCCTGCTGCATAACGTCGAAATCGGCTTCGATAACCAGCTCCTCGGCATCTTCAATGCGAGCACCCCGTTCCTGCCTCGTTCCGCCGTGGGTTATGGAGATCTTGACTTGTCGGTGAAGTGGAACTTCCTTAAGGAAGGACAAAGCTGGCGCCGGCCTGCGCTCGCGGCGAGTCTGAATATCGAGCTTCCCACCGGCGATGACCGCCGGCAACTTGGGTCCGGCGTGGCCGACTACTATCTCAACTTCATCCTCCAGAAATCAGTGACAGAAAAGACGACCGTCCACCTGAATGGCGGCGTGTATTTCGCCGGAAACACCCTGACCGGAGCGGAAGGGATCCGCTCGGCCAATGGCGTGGTCTTTACCGGCGGGGTGTCGATGGTGCGCCAGTTCAGTCCGAAGCTCGATCTCGGTGCGGAGGTATTCGGGGCCCTGACGCAGAATTTCAATCTCGGCCGCGGTCAATTGCAGACCCAGTTCGGCGGTAACTACGCGGTCAGAAAAAATATGACGATCGATTTCGGAATTATTGAAGGCTATTACCAGGCAAGTCCGAAGGTGGGCCCGATCGTGGGTCTCTCAATTAACTTCTGAACGAGTCTTGTCGGCGATTCAGGTATAACCTCCCGATCACCGACCACCGATCACCGATCACCTTCTACCACAAATCTCCCGATCTTCCGCACGATCGATTCCGGCGCCTTCGCTTCCAATTCCACCATCCCGTCGCGGTACTTGCGCGAAGACACCCGTGCCGACGCCTCCAGCGTTGCCAGCGCCTTTCCCTCCGACTGCGGGATGCGCAGGTGGACCGTCCGGACGGGGTCCTCTTCCAGTACCTCGTCCACGCGTTCCAGCAGGCGGTCGAGGCCGATGGCGCGGATCGCGGACACATGTACGGTGTTGTCGATGTCGCGCAGCGCCTCGCGTTCCGCGTGCCCCAGCAGGTCGATCTTATTCATGACGTACAGCCGCGGCTTCTTGTCGGCCTCGAGTTCGCGCAGCACCTCTTGCACCTGCGCGTCCTGCTCGTGGCGGATCGGGCTGGTCGCGTCGCTTACGTGGATCACCAGCGCGGCGCGCTGCACCTCTTCCAGGGTCGCGCGAAACGCTTTCACCAGCGTGTGCGGCAGGTTGCGGATGAACCCCACCGTGTCGCTCATCAGCACCTTGCGCTTCGATGGCAGCGCGACAGCGCGAATCGTGGGGTCGAGCGTGGCAAACATCTTGTTCGACGCCAGCACGCCCGCCTGCGTCAGCGCATTAAATAATGTGCTCTTGCCCGCGTTGGTATATCCGACCAGTGCGACCGTCGCAACCGGCACCGACTCGCGCCGCTGCCGCTGTTGCGCGCGGATGCGCCGCACGTTCTCCAATTGTTCCTCGACGTGCCGGATGCGCCGGTAGATCTTGCGGCGATCGGTTTCCAACTGCGTTTCGCCCGGTCCGCGCGTGCCGATGCCACCGCCCAACTGCGACATCTCCACTCCGCGTCCGGCCAGCCGTGGAAGCAGGTATTGCAATTGCGCGAGCTCCACCTGCAGTTGGCCTTCGCGGGTTCGTGCGTGCCGCGCAAAGATATCGAGGATAAGCTGCGTGCGGTCGATCACGCGCGGCGTGACTTCCTTCTCCACGTTGCGCTGCTGCGAAGGCGACAGCTCGTGATCGAAGACGATCAGGTCGGCGTTCGACATCGCCGTGGCGCCCGCGAGTTCTTGCAATTTTCCGCGGCCGATCAGCGTTGCCGGATCCGGCCTGTCGCGGCGTTGCAGAAATTCGCCCACCACCTCGGCTCCTGCGCTGACCGCCAGCTCGTGCAACTCGGCCAGCGACTCCTCGGCGGTGAACTTAGGTTGGCTGGGACGGCGCGCTTCCGCGGAAGTCTCCGCCGCCTGCCGTGCCGCGCGCGCCCCGGCCGTGACCGTGCCGCCCTCGGTCTTCGGAGCGCGCACACGGTAGTCGAGACCGATGAGAAAAACGCGCTCGGGACCAGACGCACCTCTGCCCGTCTGCGTGGAATGACTGCGGTTGGGATTGGGGCGAGCCAACGGGGACCGCTATCCTTGCGTGCCCGACGTCGCGGGTGTCGTTTCGCTGGCCGCCGAGGTCGCGCCCGGCGTCTTCACTTCCGCGGGCGCCGGCGGCCGTTCGTGGGGCAGGTGCGCGCCACGCGCCATCACCACCGTCGAGATCGCGTGTTTGAAAATCAACTGTTCCTGGTTGTTCGTCTCGAGCACGACGGAGTACTTGTCGAAGGAGCGAATCCGCCCCGTCAGCTTGACGCCGCTCAGCAGGTAAATCGTGATATTCGATTTGTCCTTGCGCGCGTTGTTGAGAAATGAATCCTGGATGTTCTGCGCCGGCTTTTCCATGCCGATCTCCTTTTGTACAACATCCATCGGGTACCCGCTCATGGGCAACTAAAGATAGTGCGTTCACGGCCGCTTTTCAACTCAGGGGCAGTAATAAGTGTTGGGTATCGAGTAATGAGACCCAAAATGCGGAGCGCGGTGTGAGAAACTGAAGCCCGGCGCCGCTCTCATTGCTTATTACTTGTTACTTATTACTTGCTACTTATTACTTCGAAGGAGTTCTCCTGATGCATCTCGCCGCTGCGCACGTCACCTTTCCCGAGGGCGCCGGCGCCACCGCCATGATCGCGCTCCGCTGGCTCCATATCCTCGCCGGCATCTTCTGGGTCGGGTTGCTGTACTTCTTTGTACTGGTCGGATCGCGATTCTTTCCGCAACTCGATCCCGCCACCCGCTCGCGAGTGTATCCCCAACTCATGGGCCGCGCGCTCTGGTGGTTCCGCTGGTCAGCCGTGGTGACGGTGCTCATGGGCATCGCGCTCTGGATGCACACCACCACGCTCGATGCGCACTCCGCCAACGCCTCGCCCGGCCGCGTTTTCTGGACCTTCTTCCTGCTCTGGACCGTCGCCTTCTTCGTTGAGATGGCGGTGCTGATGGCGCCCGCGCCCGCACTGCACCGTATCGAGATCGTGCTGCCCATAGCGCTCGCCGTCTGCGGCCTGGCTTCGTGGATCTATCTCGCGACCAACAACCAGGGATGGGAGACGAATCGCGTCCTCTGCATCGGCATCGGCGGCGGGCTGGGCTGGTTCATGATGTTCAATGTCTGGGGCCTGATCTGGCGCGTGCAGAAAAAACTAATGCGCTGGTACGCCGAGAACCCCAACGGCGGCCCCATGCCGGAAAAGCTGGCAATGCTCGTAAACGCCGCTGCCGTCGCCGCGAAAGTCAACTTCGTGCTGACCTTCCCCATGCTCTTCTTCATGGCCGCCGCCAGCCACTATCCATTTCTGGGGTAAGTCCGAGCTATGCCGATTCACTGATTGGAATTAACGCGGGCACTTGAGACGGCTCCGAATCCGATTCAAATCTTGTGCCGCTGATTATTTTCTTATAACGGAGCACATCGCGCTGGAGTCGCGCTTCCTCCGCCGTCCCGCGCATGGCGTACGCCGCCATCGAGCAGTACGCCGCCCGAAACACCGCATATGCCAACCGGTAACTTTGCAGCCGCGAGCGCGCGTCGTCGCCCGAGCGCAACTGATACCGGCGAAGCAGCGCGTCGGTCGCCTCCTCATCCATATTCCATTCGACTGCGGCCCCGGCCAAGTCCCACGCAATGTCGCAGGGACCCGGAAAGAAGTGATCGTCGCCGTGGCTCTCACCGTCGGTCTTCACCGCGCCGCCGTCGCTAAGGATCCACTCGTGCGGTACCATGCGCCCATCGCAGATCACCGCCGGACCCGATTCATCACACTGCAAGAGTTCCGGGACATCGCCATTCATCAATTGCCCAAAATTAAAGCGGACCATCTCCGCGAGATTTGACCGGCCTCTCTGCTCCCGGAACTCGACCGCGCGCAGCGCGCAGTAGTCCGCAATGCGTTCTACGACTGCGCACGACAAGTCCGTTGCCTCTGCCGGACGCCCCTGCATCACGCGATACTCTGCAAACCCGCCTGCGATTCCCATCAGCTTCGGACCGAAGCCGGTTTCAGAAAGCAGGCGTGCCCGCTCGGCGACCGTGTTCCCAAACCGCCCGTGCCCGAGAAACTTGAAAATCTGCCGGCGTTCCGAACTTAGAAACTTCGCCCGTTCCATGTGCGTCCATGAAGCCGGCCAATTTCCTTCGCTGGCATACAGCCATCGTCGCCACTCGCCCCCGCTGCAGTCCTCCTTGGCTTGGTCGGGTAGCTGCGGAATGCGATGGGAAATACGCTCTGCTCGAAACGCGCGCCAGCGTTGCGCGGCATCCGGCGCCGCAAGATTGTCTGGGTCCGGTTCATGGCTGCACACGAAACGAATACGGCGCCGCTCCACCCCCGCCTCGATCAGCGCATCTCCCACCGACAGGAACGACGACCCACTCATGCCCGGGCCTTCATCGACCACCAGGAATTCCGCATCGTGCGAACGGAGAGCGGCGATCCAGCGAAATTGCTCCGGAGTGAATGTGGTTTTGCGATCGTACGGGTGCCCGGAGGGGCGAACC
>JBOGLI010000867.1:0-2909 GCA_050746165.1 Terriglobales bacterium
TCTCCGACCCGTTCTCGCCCGCGCAACCTGGAAACGTGTTTGACATCATGACCGGATCACAGGCAGCTTTTGTGAACCAGTACGCAAGCGGTGGCACGTACACGAGTATTTCCACCGCGGTGCCCACGTTCTCCGCGCCGGCATACAACACCATTAGCGGCACGGCGCTGACGCCGCGCTACCAGGAGTGGAACCTCAAGGTGCAGCAGGGCTTTGGCACTAAGTCGGCGTTGATTTTGAACTATGTCGGCAACCATGGCGTCCACATTCCCGTGGTCAACGGCGGCCTCAACGCTTACTGCCTGGCTGGACGTTGCTCCGGCCCGGTAGCGGCGTTGTTCCCGTCGGCTTCGCCCGATCCGATGTTTAAGACCATCTCGGAGACGACATTCGCAGGTACCTCCAACTACAACGGGCTGAACGCCAGCTTCCAGCGGCGCTTCGATGCCGGATTCACCGGGAGCATCAACTACACCTGGAGCCACGCGTTGGATATGGTTTCCAATGGCGGTCTCGAGGGCTTTGGCAACAACAGCATCCTTGGACAAATCAACCCGGCTTGCCTGCGGTGCAACAACTACGGCAACGCCGATTACGATATCCGCCACTACATCAGCGCCAGCTTCGTGTGGAACACACACGCCTTGAATTACCCGTACCTGGGCGCGATTACCGGCGGGTGGACGTTCTCCGGGAACGTGTTCTGGAGAAGCGGGTTCCCGTATTCGGTTACGACCTCGCTGGCCAGTTCCATCACGAATTACGGCGGCTCGATCCTCGGGAACCAGATCGCGCCGGTCACCGAATCGTGTTCGAATCCCAATAATCCCTGCTTGGCGTCGTCAGAATTCGCCCCCGCAAGCAGGCCAATCAGCAGCTTCGGGAGTGGGGAACGCAACCAGTTCCGTGGACCTCACTTCTTCGACACTGACTTTGCCGTGATGAAGAACTTCCACCTGCCGCTAACCGAGAGCTCGCGGTTCTCCATCGGCGCGCAGTTCTTCAACGTCTTCAACCACCCGAATTTCGATATTCCGGTGAACAACCTGAGCTCGGGCAACTTCGGTACGATCCAGAGCACGGTTTCGGTTCCGACCAGCGTGTTTGGTTCGTTCGTCGGTGCGGCGGCTTCCGGCCGCATCATCGAGTTGCATGCGGAGGTCAGCTTCTAAACCAGTCACCAGTCGCCGGTCGCCAACGCGGCCGGCGATGGCGGCAAAACAAAAGCGCGGACCGAAAGGTCCGCGCTTTTTTCTGCTGATTACCAACTGCTGATAGCTGCTTCAGGCTCCGCTGGCCGCGGCGGCCTCGGCGAGAATCCGGTGGTGGATGGTGAAGAGCGCTAGCTCCAGCCGGTCGGAGACGCCGATCTTGTCGTACACGTTGCGCAGATAATTCTTGATCACCTGCTCGGTCGTCCCCAGTTCGGTCGCGATATCTTTGTTCTTGTAGCCCTGCACTACGAGGGCCACGATGCGCAGCTCTTTGGGCGTCAGGCGGTCGCGGACACGCACGCCGACCATATCGTTTTCCGTCAGGTCCTGGCTTACCTGCGCCGGCTGGACCCACGTCGTGCCCGCGGCGACTCCGCGCACGCACTCCAACAATTGGGGCCCGGTGACGCTGCGGAAAACCACGCCATGCACGCCCGCGGAGAGAATGGCGCCCGAGTTCTCGCCGGTTTCAGCCAGGGCGATCAGCCGAGCCTGGAACGTCGCTGCGGCCTCGACTAGCTCCGGCAGGCCGTTGATCATGCTGGTGGCGAAGGCGAGGATGTTGGGCCGAAACTTGTCGAGCGTGGGAATGATCTGATCGGCTGCCTGGACTTGGGCGACAATGCGGATCTCATCCTCCACGCCCAGGACCTTCGCGATCCCAGCGCGGAAAATGGCCTGCTTGTCGGCCAGTACCATCTTTATCATTCCGAGCTCCCGCATTCCGCGGCTGCTGCTAGGTCGGGCACAGCGATCCCCCGGGCGCCTCAAGATTCGCTACAAACGTGACAGGTTTATACCGCAGTTACGGGGTAGAGTCAAAGCAGAATACCGCAATGGTGGGGGAATTCGCGGGATTAGGCGGGCAATTTGCTGAATTCTGGCCCCTGTTTCAGACGGCCAACCATCCACCATTCAGTAAACCACCCGCCCACCGGTCATTATTGGATTTTTACGCACTCCACTTCGCGCGGCTTCGGCGCCGAGAACATGCTGGCGACGCCCCAGCCGAACACCAGCCCAACCGCGGCAGCAATGCCCGAGGCAGGCCAGACGTATTCCGACGCCTGCCGCCGTACGTCGAGCTTTTCTTCCATCTGCTGCCGCAGGTCGAGCACGGTTTCGTGCAGCCGACGCCGTTGTTCGGCGGCGCGGATTTCCAGGATGTCGGGAGGCAGGTTCTGCTCGACGCGGATCGCATTGCTGCTCATAACTGTGCCCTCGCTTCATTGGATATCCAGATCTGGTCGTCCTTCAGCACGCGCATCGTGCGCTTGGGCGCCACGCCGGTATCCTGGATGGTCTTGATCGCCGCCAGCGCACAGACACCGCCGAACACCGCGTATCCGAAGCAGGTGATGATCAGCGCCAAGAACGCAGCCCAGGGATTGCCCTCAAACGCGACGTAGATCGCGCCCACGATGGCGCCGGTCAGCAGCAGCCACGCCGTGCCTAGCAAAACGATTCCCGCGACCAGCATGGGCGCCGCGCGCTTCCAGTCAGACGCTTTCTCCCTCATTTCCGAACGCAGCATCGCCAGGCGGGTGGAAACGAACTCCGTCATTTCCACCTTCAGGTCGTTGACGACTGCCGCGAGAGTCCTTCCATTTTCCACGTTAACCGGCATGATGGTCCCTCCAAAGCCGCAGAAAGATTCCCAGCACCACTCCGAAAACGGCGGCAGCGCCGATGACG
>JBOGLI010000868.1:0-7772 GCA_050746165.1 Terriglobales bacterium
ACTCCCGGGTGCGCGAGCAGCTCGGCATCGACTACGAGGGTCGAGGCGCGTTCTCCAACTCCGTGACCATCTATTTCCATGCCGACCTCTCACCGTGGCTCGGACACCGGCCCTGGAGCGTCATCTATGTGAACAATCCGGTGTTCAGCGGCTTCTTCCGCATGAACCGCACCGTGCAGGCGGGCTTTCTCGCCATCAATACGGTCGGCGATCCGCGCCTCGATCCGGTGGCGGCTGCAAACGCCGCAGCGGATGTCAGCGAGCGGCGTCTCATCGAGCTGATCCGCGCCGGGGTCGGTGTTGCCGATCTCCCGGTGCAGATCGATGGCTTCTCGCGCTGGCGTGCGACCGCCGCCACCGCCAGGACGTTCCGGGAGGAGCGCATCTTCATCGCCGGCGATGCCGCGCACCTGATGCCGCCGACTGGCGGCTTCGGCGGCAATACCGGCATTCACGACGTGCACAATCTGGCCTGGAAACTGGCACTCGTGCTCAAGGGACAGGCGCATCCGCGTCTGCTCGACACCTACGACAGCGAGCGCCGGCCCGTGGCCCGCTTCACGGTGGAGCAGGCCTTCTCGCGCTACGTCACGCGCACCGCCCCCTGGCTGCAGGCCAGCCACCCCATAGAGCCCGTGGCCGATGACTTCGACATCGAGCTCGGCTATCTCTATGGAGTGCCCGACAGGCTTCATGCCGATCCCCGCGCCACCTTCGGCATGCCCGGATCACGCGCGCCGCATCTTTGGCTCGCGCGCGCCGGTCAGCCGGTTTCCACCATTGATCTCACCGGCCACTACCTGCTGCTCGGCGGAGCGGATGCGGACGGCTGGTTCGAGGCGGCGACCAGCCTGGCGCAGGATTTTGGCGGTCTGACCCTAAACGCCTACCGTGTCGGCAAGGACCTTGCCGATCCCGAGCAACGATTCACACAGGCTTACGGAATTTCGCGTGCCGGGGCATCCCTCATCCGGCCCGACGGCTTCATCGCATGGCGCAGTGTCGATGGCTCGGCGCACCCGGCCCAGGAGTTGAGTGCGGCGCTCAGGGGCAGCCTGGGGTACTGACCTGCGATCGACTCGGTCGAGCGGTTACTTGCCCTCGGGCTCTTCAGTGAGCTGGCAAATCCGCTTGATGATGGTGTCCACCTTCTCGTCCCCGTCGACGAACGCTTCGGGCGACCGCCCAGACTGCTGCTCGGCCCGCGCCGCTTCGGCCGCTTCGGCTATAGCCGAGGGCAGCTCCGAATAGAGGCGCTGCAGCTCCGCAGTCTCCTCGGCACTGATCTTCGTACGCTCCACCATACGGCCCTCCGTAGTCATCACCGCCGGATCATATCCTACCGATCGCTCCAGTACGCTTTCGCGGCGTCTTCGACGGTCACATTCGTGCCGCGCCATCCGTCATAGGGGTGAAGGAGGTTCATATGAAATACGTACTCATGATCTATCAAGGGGCCACGCCTGCGTTGCCAGGCTCGGATCGCTGGCTGGCGCTGCCGGAAGCGGAACAGAAGGCGATCTACGCGGATTACGCGCAGATTTCCAAGGCGGCCGGCGTGGTGCCGGGGCCTCCGCTGGGACTACCCAATGCGGCAAGGACGGTGCAGGTGAGGGACGGAAAGCCGCAGGTGAAGAACGGGACCTATCTGGCCGAAGGCGTGGGCGGGTATATGGTGTTCGAAGCTGAGACTATGGAGGCCGCAGTCGCACTGGCCGCGCGGATCCCGGCAGCGCGGCTGGGCGGCGCGGTCGAGATTCGTCCGGCTGAGCAGTACTGGTAATCCGCACTTGCGGGAGGCGCGTCGATCGGTCAAACGACGGAGAGGTGGATGGACAAGAACCGCTGGCTCGCCCAGCGATTCGATGAGAATCGGGGCCGCCTCCGAGGGGTCGCGTACCCGATGCTGGGCTCGGCCAGCGAGGCCGAAGATGCCGTGCAGGAGGCTTGGCTGAAGCTCACCCGCTCTGACACCGGCGAGGTGGAGAACCTGGGCGGCTGGCTGACGACCATCGTCGCACGAGTGTGTCTGGATATGCTGCGCTCGCGGGCTTCGCGGCGGGAGGCGCCCCTTGCGGAGGTGGCGGACGTTGCGAGCAAAGGCAACCCGGAAGACGAGGTCGCGCTCGCCGATGCGACCGGCCCGGCGCTTCTGCTGGTCTTGGAGATGCTGGCGCCCGCCGAGCGCGTGGCGTTCGTGCTGCACGATATGTTCGATCTGTCATTCGAGGAAATCGCGCCTATCGTCAATCGCACGGCCGCAGCGACCCGGCAGCTCGCCAGTCGTGCCAGACGACGCGTCCGCGGTGCCGAAGCTCCTGCGATCGATATGGTGCAGCATCGTGAGGTGGTCAACGCATTCCTGGCCGCGTCTCGCGATGGCGACTTCGGACGACTGCTCGCCGTGCTCTCACCCGAGGTCGTACTGCGGGCCGATGAGCTGGCCGTGCGTATGGCCGCCGCGAATGAGCGCCACGGAGCGCCCACCCTGGCTCCGGAGGTTCGCGGCGCATCGCTGGTTGCGGAAGCCTTCAAAGGTCGTGCGCGCGCAGCGTTGCCGGCGATTATCCAGGGCGCGGCCGGCGCGGTATGGGCGTCGGACTCGCAGATTCGAGCGGCGTTCCTGTTCGCGATCGAGGGTGGCAGGATCACCGGCATCGAGCTCATCATGAATCCGCGGCACCTCGCCGAGCTCGCCGTGCAGCTCGATTAGCTATGCTTTTCCGGGGAGCACGCGATGCAATAGTATTCGTGGGGTGGCATTGGCGAAAATAGTTCGGCGCCCAAACGCATCCCTGCGGTCTGTTACGTCTTACATTGCGAATCGTTCGGCCCACTCGTTGCACGATGTCACACTGGAGCTCCTGCAGGGAGCGATCGAAACTCTACGGTCTCGGCAGGATGATGCGGCGTTGCACGCCGTCCGCAAGACCTGCAAACGCATCAGAGCGGCCCTGCGATTGATGCGCAAGTGCTTGGGGCCGCGCGCCTACCATGCCGAGAACCGGCGAGTTCGAGACGCGGCCAAGCCGCTCAGCGCCCTCAGGGACGCGCTCGTGCTGCGCAGGATCCTGATGTCCATGTCGGCGGCCCCGGGAACCGTTCAAGGTCACTTCGACGCCGACTATCACCGGCTGCGCAGAGTACTGGAGCGGCGAGGGTCGCGGGCGATCATCATGCAACTTGAAGCGACGCGGAGACGCTGGAGCGGGCGGCTGGCAACGGATTCGGAGGCCGCATCGGCGATCGTCGGGCTGAAGAAGACCTACAAGGACGGGAGGGTGGCATTCGCGCGCTCGCGCACTGCGAACGATCAGGCGCTCCACGAGTGGCGTAAACAGGCCAAGTACCTGCTGAATGAAGTGGAACTGCTGCGAACGGTGTTCAATGCCAAAGTCAAAGGACTGCATCGGCGCGCAGACCGGCTTGCCAAAGTGCTGGGCGAAGACCATGACTTGGGCATGCTTCTGACCAAGCTGCGCCGTTACCGAGCGGTCGATCCGTCCCTCCCGAAGCTCATAGAAAGGAGACGCCGCAAACTGCAGGCACGCGCCTTACAGCTTGGGAGACGTTTGTATCGCCGCTCAGCCAGGCGTACCGGGACCACCATCGCGGCGGCTCTTGCGAAGTCGAGTTGAATCGCGGTCGCCACAGGCGGATTCCGGTAGCTACTTGTCCTCCGATTTCCGGGTCAAATCGGTATCGGCATACTGTGGGTTCGTGCCTTCGTCCAATGTTCCGTCATCGGAATGGTCATGATCCGCGCCAACCTCGACATCGTCACGCATGCCGCCCGTATCAGGGTCAGGCGTCTTAGGCGGCGCTTGTTGGCCAGTGGTTGGCCGGGTATCTGGTCCGTTCATGTGTTGATACTCCAAGCAATGTAACTTCCAGCGATTGTGGACGGCCCGAATCATTGTGGCCACGACGCAGAGTCCCGTAAGTGCGTCAGCCATTTATGACAGTGATGGCGGGGCGATTGCGGTCCCCGCCGGCATGCGTTGCCAGGTATCCATCGAACTGTGCCGCCGTGCCGCCGTGCCGCCGTGCCCGCCGTGGCTGCGCAAGCGGCTGCGATCGCTTCGTTGGATGCTGGCGAGAAGCGTGTGGCCCGCGCGCGCGGGCTTGGCGTGAACGGCTCCTTTCAGGCAGCGGTGTTGGCACCCACAGAGCGGTCACGCTTCTCAGGCACCAAATGGAAGAGCGATTCCACCGAAGTGCCGAGCTCTCGCGCCAACTTCAGCGAAAGGAAAACCGACGGGACGAAGACGCCGTTCTCCACGGTATTGATGGTTTTTCGAGATACGCCAACAAGCTCGGCAAGATCGGCTTGAGTCAGATTCCTCGCGCTGCGCCACTGCTTGAGACGGTTGCCAAGCTGCCGGTCAGTCATCGGCTGCAGCCTGATGATCAAGCCGATCGTATACAACGCTTGGAACGAGCAGGCACGCCGCCAAGCCCAGCGGCAGCACAAGACCGATGTAGCCTGGCGCGAAGAGTGAGATCAGGTAGAGGGCGGCAATTGCCAAGATTGCGGTGATGTAGCCAGCTTGCAGCATCCGTGCCTTGAAGAATATGAGCAGCTCAAGCCGATAACTGCCGTGGCGAGCCTCGAATGACTCGAAGCCAAACAAGTGCGCATAGGGGGCATAGATGATGACGAGCGCGGCACCGTCACCAGGATGGTCAACTCGACCCATTTGCCCCAGCCACGGCCGGAATTATTCTGATCCCCGTTCATGCTGCCTCCCGCATTCGGAAGTAGGATAGTAACCTATAGGGGCATGTATCCCCTTGACACACGTAAACGCTTAATGTAAGCTATCTCCGTACTAGGGAGACGGCCATGTCCACTATCACGGTTAAGCAGTTTTTCGAGCGGTTCCAGAACGACGACACCTGTCTCGAACACGTCATGGACTTGCGCTACGGCCGCACTCGGGACTGCCTCAATCCGAAGTGCGGTAAACCCACTGAGTACTACCGCCTGACCAACCGGCCGGCCTATAGCTGCAAGCTCTGCGGTCATCACATCTACCCCTGCGCTGGCACTCCTTTCGAGCGCACACGCACGAGCCTTCAGAGCTGGTTTTATGCGATCTACTTGTTCACTACGACCCGTCATGGTGTACCTGCAAAGGAGCTTCAGCGCCAGCTAGGCGTGACCTACAAGACCGCGTGGCGCATGGGCCATGAGATCCGCAAGTACATGGGTATCGTGGATGGCGACGACGGTCTGTCCGGGCACGTCGAGATGGACGAGACCTTCATTGGCGGCAAAGTGCATGGCATCTCTGCCGCCGGAGCCATCGGTGTGAACACCAAGAAAGACAAGACCATCGTGTTCGGCATGGTGGAGCGCGGCGGCGATATCCTGACCCGCATTGTCCCCAGCACGAAGGCAGCCGATTTGTTGCCGCTGGTCGAGCAGTACGTTGCCAAGGGGACGGTGTTGAGCACTGATGAATGGAAGGCCTACCATGCGCTGGGCAAGAGCGGCTACTTGCATGGCACCGTGAGCCATTTCCGCAAACAGTGGACAAACGGCGAGGCGCATACGCAGACCATCGAAGGATTCTGGTCGCACTTCAAATGCAGCATGAAGGGCACTCATCGCAGCATTTCCGCCAAACACATGCAGAAGTATCTGTGCGAATTTGAGTTCCGATTCAATCTTCGCGGCCTTCAGGCTTCGTCGATGTTTGATCGTCTGATTCAGGCTTTTTAGCATCAGGCTTCGACATACGGCCAATCAGCGACTCAAGCTGGTTGGCATCGCCTTCCGACGGATGCTCTTTCGCGAAGCGGTCAAGTTGCCGCTTCTTGCGGGCTTCGGGGAGACTTAGATATTTGCCGCGCGACATTTGGTTAGGTCCAAGTCCTGATTTCCTTTGTCTTCTGATCGATTCTTTCTACACAGCCTCTCTCCCAAGCTTCATACGCGAAAAGCGCCTGTTCAAGATCGGCAGCTAAGGGACCGTAGAGCGGTAGCGGCACCATATCGTCATCAGGACCATGGGTAATTTTTGCTGCGGGCAATTTCAATACTGAAGCCAAATTATCAATAGCCTTGAGAAGCGTCGAACGAAGTCCGCTGCCATCGGCCGTGATAACTCCAGCAATTTCCGGTTTCAGCCCACCCGCGTGATCCAGAATACGGATCATTTGCACGCCGCGCATCCCAGTAGCCTGAGATAACCTATCCAACTCTTGGGAAACGGATGCGAGTTCGCCGACTTTGAGGGGAGGGAATTCGCCTAAAAGATGGGGTTCATTGGCGCCTGCGATCCGCACCACGTTTGGATATGTGGTCTCAAGGGAATCGTACCCTTGCTTCAAAAATGAACGCAATTCACCCAAAGTGTTGAGCATCACGTCTTTCTCTTCGTTCGTATAGTGAGGTGATGCCGGCAGTAGTTTTCCTTGTGGCGATGACACTTGCGCTGGCTTTGCTAGTGCTGACTTAGGCGTCTGGGTGGGCTGTGCTGGCGCCTGAGTGGTCACCTGCACCTGAGGTTGCGCAATCGGTGCGCCAAGCGCCCAGTCTTTTATCTGCAAGCCTATTGGTTTCCACCATCCAAATATCGACGCAGCAACAGCTAGAACTATCACCTCAGGTAAGACTCTGGCCGAGTACTTGAAAGTCTGAGCTATCAAGTCAGACTCCTTCCAACCGAAGCGGCGCTTAAGGAACTCCCACTGCAGGGCGTATACAAAGTTGCCGAGAAAACCCCCGATAGCTGCGCAGACAAGCGTGAGGACAACTTGGAGCGGAACTGGCATGTCATGATGCTACCCCCAGCGCTTCCGTGCGCCAAGGGGATAGATGCCCCTATAGGTTACATCACAGCAACCGCGACACACCATCCGCTCTTGCCCACCTGGCGCCCGCGCAGCCACACTGAAGTTCAATCGCGGTCAGCTGGTAAAGGCACGAGCAGCAATGCGTCGACAGCAACTCGGTCGCTCCGGCCTGATGGTGGCTCCCTGGGCATTTGGGGGCAACGTGTTCGGCTGGACTGTTGATCAAGCCACTGCATTTCGTCTGCTCGACGCGTTCGTTGACCGTGGCTTCAATCTCATCGATACGGCCGACGTTTATCCTCCCGGGCACCCGACCGGGGAGTCCGAGGCCATCATCGGCGCCTGGCTCGCGCAGGGCGGCGGTCGGCGCGAGAAAGTCGTGCTCGCCACCAAGTTTGGCGTGCCGACGGGGGACGGACACGGTCTCTCGCGCGCTTACATGATGGGCGCTGTCGAGCGCGCGCTGAAGCGGCTCCGGACCGATGTGATCGATCTCTGTCAGGCTCATGTCGATGATCCTTCAACGCCGCTCGAGGAGACCCTCACTGCCTTCGGTGAGCTCATTCGGGCCGGCAAGGTTCGTGCCGTCGGCGCCTCCAATTACACCGCGCCACGCTTGGCCGAGGCGCTGAAGATTTCCAGAGACAAGAACCTGCCGCCCTACGCGACGCTGCAGCCCTGGTACAACCTCTATGACCGCGATCTCTTCGAGGGCCCGTTGCAGGAGCTCACTCGCGCCGAGGGGCTGGGCGTCATCGCATATTTTGGCCTGGCTTCGGGGTTCTTGAGCGGCAAGTACCGCCGCGAGGCAGACCTTGCGGGCGCCCCCCGGGCGTACCGCGTCAAGGACATGATGAATTCGCGAGGGATGCGCATCCTCAAGGCAGTCGATGAGGCGTGCCGCGCACTCGGCGCCAAGCCAGCGCAGGTGGCGCTGGCTTGGCTGCGCGCAAAGGGCTGCGTACCGC
>JBOGLI010000869.1:0-2386 GCA_050746165.1 Terriglobales bacterium
GATTCCTCCTGCGTGCTGCCTTCGGTCGATCTGTCGGATGAAGTGCTGAAGACGCTGCGAGAGTACAGCTTCCGCCTGGCGCGCGCGCTGAAAGTCGTCGGGCTGATGAATATTCAGTACGCGATCCAGCGCAACAACGGCGGACATAAAGTTTTCGTGATCGAAGTGAACCCGCGCGCCTCGCGGACCGTTCCCTACGTATCGAAAGCCACCGGCGTGCCTTTGGCGAAGATTGCCGCGCGCCTGATGACCGGGCGCAAGCTGCGCGAATTCCTGCCCGTGAACGTCGAGCAGGCGTCCGATCTCGAGACCGGGCGCTGCTACTTTGTGAAGTCCCCGGTCTTCCCGTGGTCGAAGTTCCCGGGCGTGGATACCGTGTTGGGTCCCGAAATGAAGAGCACCGGCGAAGTGATGGGTGTGGCCGACACGTTCGGCGAGGCATTCGCCAAGGCGCAGATCGCCGCCGGCAATCGCCTGCCCACGTCGGGCGCGGTGTTCATCAGCGTGGAAGACCGCGACAAGTCGCCCGCCGTCGAGATCGCGCGCAGGTTTGTCGAGCTCGGCTTCAAGATCGTCGCCACCAGCGGCACCGCGCGCGTGCTCGACGAGGCGGGCATCGCCAACGAACGCGTCTTCAAGGTCAAGGAAGGGCGTCCGAATGTCGTGGACCTGATCAAGGGCGAGCGCATCAACCTCATCATTAATACGCCGCACGGCGCCGAACCCTGGTTCGACGAGAAGGCCATCCGCCGCGCCGCCGTGATGTACCGCATCCAGACCATCACCACGCTCGCCGCCGCGCGCGCCGCCGCCGATGGCATTGCCGCGTTACAGCAGGGGCAGGTCACGGTGCGTCCCATCCAGTCGCTGCACGCGCACCGGCTTACGGCAAAAACGTAAGACAAATTAACCACGGATTGTCACGGATCAACACGGATCAAAAGTAAATCTTCATATCCGTGTTTATCTGTGGGAATCCGTGGTGGATTTATTTGCGGTCGACATTCGGCCCTAAATGGGAATTGGTGGCGCGGTTTTTTCGCATCGCAGATTCAGCGGTAGCAGCCGCCCGGGATTATGCTGGCCTTGTGAATTCACCGGAGGCCAGCCATGGAACTCCATCTCAACGACGCCGAACGCGAACTCCTCGACGAAATCTTGAAGGAGCGCCACATCCTGCTGCAACGCGAGATCGAACACACCAGCAACCCGGAATTCCGGCGATTCCTTTACCTGCGTGAAAAGATGCTGGAAGACATCATCGAGCGCGTCGATGTTGAGGAAACTGCTGCCGCAGATTGACCGAAGACCATCTGGTTTCCCGAAACGGGAATCGAGAGTCGATCCGCCGCAGGTATTTCGTTGTGTCTCACGATTGCGAAAAGTAAGGTGGGACCGGAGTGCGGACATGGCTATCTGCCCGACCTGTAACTCGCGATTTGAGCCTGACCTTGGCTGGGACTCGATTACGTGTCCCGCCTGCCGTGCTAAACCTCCTCTAATTCCAACGCCACTACCGCGGAAGAAGAACTGGCGGCGAATCCTAGTGCGACTGACGGTCTTGATCGTCATCGGCATCATCGCGATCTACACGTTTTCATATTGGCAGTTTCAGACGACTCTCCGATCGGCGGCCGCCGCTTCGGATCCGGCAACCGTTCGGTTTCATCAATTGCTCAATGCCGGCGCGTATGAGCAGATTATGCGGGAATCGCAAATCGAAGGGAACGCGGAAGACGCCACGGGAGTTCTATCCCTCGTTCACCGCAAACTCGGCAATGCCGGCCCCTGCGTGCTTGACACAATCGAGGTGGTGCATGAGGTCGGTTACGCGAATGTGAAAATTGTCTGCGCCACCAGGTTCGAGAAGGGTAAAGCTGAGGAAACTTTCACGTTCAAGCATCTCGCGTCCGGCGACATCGTGTTGACCGGTTACCATGCAGATTCTGAAGTTTTCGCGCGCGATTGATTGCTCCAGTTGGATCGCGTGCGAATCGAGCGGAACTACCTGCGATTACCTCATTGATTGCATAGCGGTCTTCTTTCGCTCATTCGCCAGTACCTCGCTGCTGCTGGTGGCCATCCTCCTAAAATGGCGCTATCCTAATAATTCCGAACCACGGATTACGGACTATTCACTTCCATGTTCCTTCACGGCGTTTTCCCTCCCATTACCACCCCGTTCTATCCGGACGGCAAGATTTATTACAAGAAGCTCGAACACAACGTTGACCGCTACTCGCGCGCGCCCATCGCCGGCATTGTCGTGCAAGGCTCGACCGGCGAAGCCATCCTGTTGAGCGACGATGAGCGCCGGGACGTTCTCAAGGCCGCGATGGCCGCCGCCGCGCCGAACAAGGTGATGATCGCCGGTACCGGTATTGAG
>JBOGLI010000870.1:0-3487 GCA_050746165.1 Terriglobales bacterium
CTCCTGAACCGCTGCAGCTTTGAGGCAGGCACGTCGATGTCTGCCTGTCGCGCCAGCTTCTGGCTCACCGCCTCCCACGCTCCGATATCGCGCGTGTCATCGCGGGCGGGAAACTTTGCGATCCAAAAGGCGCCATCCGTCTCGCAGAAGTTCGCCTTCGGACGCGCCCCACCCAGGGAAGCTCCGGGTGCTACCAGCACCGCGAGCCACTTGCGCAGCGCCTCGAGGTCGTCTATCCGCTTCGCAGTGATCTCACCCGCCACGACCTCAAGCTCCCGCAGACTCGCCACGGGCGGAACGCGACGCGACTCATGCGCGAGAAAGCTCTCCTCGCCCGGGTAGCGGAAGCGCAATGCACCCTGTCGGGTCAGATCCTCGACCCCCAGCAGAAAGTCCCAGGCGTAGAGAGTACGCGGGGGACGTCCTTCGTCCTTTGCCGCGAGTGCCTCGCGGCGCTTCATGAGCGTCTGTCCCCATCGATCGGGCGCCGAGTCCTCGAAGACCCGGAAATTGCTTTGCTCGGCGTTGGGGAAGTAGCTGCCCTCGCCAAGGGAAAGCTCCGGGTCGAGAGCGAAGCTCTGGGGATCTTTGAGCCAGGCTGGCTCATACGTGAAGCGCAGTGTCCCGCGATCGTGGGAGAGGGTACCGACGCGCGTGTGCTCGAGGAAGTCCGCGTCCAGCCAGACTTCGACTGCCTCCGTCACGGCGCGCGCTCGGGCGGTGCCGCAGCTTTGGCGCGCGCGCGCGCGGCCCTCCGCCTTCGGGGCGCGAGCGCCTGGTCTTGCAGCAACCTTCCCAGTTTGTCATCGCGCGCGATGAGGTCGAGATCGGCCTCGAGTCCGAGCACCGCAAGAAGGCGTCCGAGGGTACCGATTGCGGTGGAAGGGCTACCGCTTTCGATGCGAAAGAGCGTCATTCGCGAGATCCCTGCGCGCTGGCAGGTGATGTCGATGGCGAGCCGGCGGCGCAGGCGCGCAAGACGGAGCCGCTCTCCTAGGGTAATGAGGAGCTTCCTTTGCGCGAGAAAGGCGGGGGGCTGCTTGGCTGGCATGTATCACAATATAGACTAATAGCCATAGATAGTCTAAAACGTGATACAAAATTGACAGGACTAATCCCTAAGTTACTGATTTAAATACCTTTGGTGACGTGGTCAGAATCGCCGGCTGTTCTGGGTCGTACTCTTCTTATTAGGGGCCAATTTTTAGGTTCTACCCCTCATCACGGGACACTCGTCCGAGTGCACCACGCTGGCCCGCGTTTGCACGTCTGGGGACGTTTGACATCAAGCGATACCATAAGGGTTGTGGCAGCCAGAGAACCAACAACATCAGCGAAAGAAGCCTTTCAATTGTCGCTGCGTATCCGGCATCCTTCGATGGATCCGGAGGAAATCTCACGCGGTCTCGGGATTGCTCCTGAGCATTCATTTCAGGCTGGCCAGCCGCGTTCTGGCGGAGCGAGGGGCGCGGTTCATACCGAGAGCTACTGGATCGGCATTTTGAAGCCGATCAGCCCGGTAGATCTCTCTCCCTTCGTGGATCAGCGGGCCCGCATGGCGCAGAAGCAGTTGGACGCCGCGAGGCTGAGTCTTACCTGGGCCCTTTCCTTGGGTGCTGCTCGGGTTCTCGCCAGCCATAAGGATCTCTTGCGGCGAATCCGAGCTGAAGGCGGCGAGGCCAGACTGCTTGTGACGATCTGAGGCGGTGACGTAGGTAACTTCACACTCGCTCATGAAACCAGCCGTCTTCTGGGGGACCTTGGCATCGCCGTGGAATTTGAACTCGCGGGCGAGGAGTGAATTCGAACCAAGATCGCTCGGGCAAAACTATAGTAAGACGCACGAACCTCGAGAACACGAACCTCGCGACCGATTGATTCCCATTCATATTGCAATGCCCGAACCCCTGGCTCAGGCTTCGGGACATGTAGTCGGAGTCCCGTTCGAGGCTCGCAGCGCAGGCACTCGCGCCGAGGGACGCAGGCGGAAGAACTCGACTGGACGAGCTGGCGCGGCGCTATTACGCGCCGCTTCTGAGCTTCTTCCGAAAGCGCACCCGCAATGCTCCCGAGGTGCATGATCTCGTCCAGCAGGTCTTCCTGAGGCTCGCGCAGCATGGCGATCTCAGCAAGATTGAGAACGCGGACGGTTACATCTTTCGTACCGCCGCCAATACCCTGAAGGATCACTACCGACACGAGATCGTCCGGGAACGCTTTGTTCAGGATCCTGAGGCTTACGGCCACGCGGCCGATTCGGAGTTTCCGGCCGAGCGCGTCTTAGAGGGCAGAGAGGCGCTGGAGCGCGTGGCACAGGTGCTGCGCGGATTGTCCGAACGGACGCGCGACATCGTGGTCCTGCGGTGCTTCGAGGGACTCAAGTACGCTGAGATTGCTCATCTGCACGGGATATCTGTCCGTGCGGTGGAGAAGCACATGGTGAAGGCCCTGGGGCATCTCACCCAGTCGCTGGCTGAAGCTGACGGGGCCCGTGACTCTGCTCTGGGAGACGCGGGTGAGCGGCAATGACCGACACCTCATACAGTATCCACGAGAGCGCCGTACTGTGGTACGAGCGTCTTCATCGGGACCGAGTTGCCGACACGACGCGGATGGAGTTCGAAGCGTGGGTTAAGAGCTCTCCGGCACATCAGGCGGCCTACAAGAGAGTCGAAAGCGCCGGGCAGAGGCTTCAGGCCGCCTCCGAGACGCCTGCAGCCCTTGTTCTGCGCCACGAGGCCGCGTTGCGTCTCACGCGCAGCACCTCCAAGCGTCTCCGGCCCTTTCGCGCTCTCGCGGCGGTCGCGGCCGTAGCCGCAGTCGCGACAACGATCCTGGTGATCTCGGGACCGGCATCCATATCCGGGCCTCTGAGCGCGTGGTTCCATGGTTTGCTCCCCGGGGAAACCCGCTACGCCACCGGGACGGGTGAGCGGTTGGCGACTACGCTAAAGGACGGCACTCAGGTCACGCTCGACACGCAGTCCGAGCTCGAGGTCGCATTCAACAAGTCCGAGCGGCTTGTGCGATTGAGGCGCGGACAGGGTTTCTTCGAGGTCGCCAAGGACAAGGTGCACCCCTTCGTGGTGGAGGCCAATAACCGCAGGCTGGTCGCCGTCGGCACGGCATTCGATGTGCGCCTGGATGAAAGCCAAATCCGGGTCACGATGGTCGAAGGCACGGTTCGGGTAGAGCCACTCCGCGATTCCCCGGGCACGCCTGACGTTGCATCCGGAACCACGCCTGGCGGTGCGCGGACGCGGGTGTCGAAGGTCATCATGGAGAAGAGGGGAGCCGATGCGGCATCGGGATCAGCGCAACCGCAGACCTTGATATCGGCCGGCGAGCAGCTCTGGGTGGATGGCAAAGCCGAAGACCACGTGAAAGCCGCCGATCCAGACCGGGCAACCAGTTGGCGACGGGGCCAGCTCATCTTTGACGCGGTGCGCTTAGGCGATGCGATTGAAGAGGTCAATCGGTATTCAGA
>JBOGLI010000871.1:0-8760 GCA_050746165.1 Terriglobales bacterium
TCTCGGGTCCGACGACCCGCCGTCGGCGATGACCTTCCAACTGCCGTCTTTTTGCTTGCCCCAGACCGTCAGATACGTACCGTGGAGCTCAACCGGATCGCCCTTGGAGTTCTTCATGCGCATGGTCCAGCGGCCGCTGGTGTGTCCGACTCTTTCCGAGGGCTGCATCTCGGCAGTTTTTGGCTCCCACGTCAGGGTGAAATCCGGGTTCGTGAACTGTGGCTCGTAGAACTTCCGCACCGCATCCTTTCCGACTACTGGAGGGTTTTGGCCGAAGAGGACCACGTTGTCGGCCATATACGACATCCACCCCTCCAGGCGGTTCTGCTGGGTCGCCTGGTTGAAGGCGCGGTCGGCATCCAGCACCGGCTGGGCGGAAGGTTGGGATTGCGCGAAGGCGGCGCAGGCCATCAGGAGAAACACAGCGATTCGAGCGATCATGGCCGGGCATCATATCCGAGCTTCAATGGGAAGGGAACTGGGACGCGGCAGGAATGGCTTTGCGGCACTCCTCCGAGACACGAGATACGAAACACGCTTTACCGCAGCACTCCGGCCTTCTCCACCGGCCAATACACGAAAACAGCTTTGCCGTAGATGTATTTCCGCTCCACCGGGCCGAAGTCGCGGCTGTCGCTGGACGAGCTGCGATGGTCGCCCAGCATGAAATACGTACCCTGCGGGACAGCGATCTCGTCCATTGACCGGTCATCGCGGTAGTCCGCCGGAACATAGGGCTCGCGCACCCGCTTGCCATTGACGTACACGCGGCCATCGCTGATCGCCACCCGGTCGCCGCCCACGGCGATCACCCGCTTGATGTAGCTTTTCGAGGTGTCGCGTGGATAAAGAAAGACCACAATATCGCCGCGCTCGATCGGCTCCAGGTGATAGACAAACTTGTTGATGAAGATGCGTTCCTGGTCGGTCAGGCCCGGCAGCATGCTCGTCCCCTCAACCTTGACCGGCTGGTAGAGGAACATGATGATCAGCGCGGAGACAAACACCGAGATGCCCAGGTCTCGCGCCCAGCCGCCCAGAGTCGGCCAAAATCGGCGCGGCGGAAGAACGGGCGGTTGCGAAGGATATTCCGGCATCGTCACAGTTATACAGACGCATTCTGCTACTGGAAAGTTGCGAGTTCTTGCTAGTTCGCTTTGCTATGCGTTCTCTGCCCCTCTGCGTACTCTGCGCTGGTTGTTGTTTTCCTAACCCTGAGATATTCCGAAGAAACGCCGAAAATTCTCGGTCGTCGCCCGCCCAATCTCTTCGCTCGAGACTCCGCGCAATGCCGCGATAAACTTCGCCGTCTCCACCACGAACGCCGGCTCATTGCGCTTGCCGCGATACGGTACCGGCGCCAGGTACGGCGAATCGGTTTCGATCAACATCCGGTCCAGCGGCAGCTCCTTCGCCGTCTGCTGAATCGTCGTCGATTTTGGATAGGTGACGTTCCCGGCGAACGAGATCATGAATCCCAGATCGACTGCGGCGCGCGCATGGTCCGGTGTTCCGGTGAAGCAATGCAGCACTCCGCCAAGTCCGTTTCCCGCCCAGGCTTCACGCAGCAGCTCCAGCAGTTCGTCCCACGCATTCGTGGTGTTCTCGGATGCGCGGCAGTGGATCACGATCGGCAGCCGCGCCGCGGACGCCAGCTCGCACTGCCGCAGGAAGACGTTCTTCTGCACGTCGCGCGGAGAATGGTCGTAGTGGTAATCCAGCCCAATCTCGCCGATGGCGACCACCCGCTCATTGCGCGCCAGCGACTCCATCTGCGAGTAGTGCCGATCCTCAACCAATTTCGCTTCGTGAGGATGGACGCCGACTGTCGCGAAAATTCTTGGGCGCTGGGCTTTGGGCGCTGGGCTTTGGGGGGCCGAGTTCGGCGTGGCAGGCGGGACGCCCGTGCCAAAGGTGGGATCAAATTGTTCCGCGAGTGCAATCGCGCAGCCCATATCGTCGGGGCCATCGCCATTGCCGATTGCCAGCAGTGCCTCGACGCCGGCGGCGCGTGCTCGTGCGATGGTCTCCGCGCGATCTTCTTGGAACCGCGGACCCTCGAGGTGGCAATGGGAATCGACGAACATTTCAAATTTGTAATTTGTAATTTGCAAGGTAACCGGCGGCACCCGCGCCGTTCACTTTTTACTTTTTACATTACAAATTACAAATTATTTCAGCCTCGCCCCATTTGGCACGTCTTCCGCGAACGTGGCGACCACCGGCTTTCAGCCTTCGACCGACGCTGCCAGTATCATGCCATTCGATTCCAGCCCGCGCAGCTTGCGCGGAGCCAGGTTGGCGACAATCGCTACCTTGCGCCCGATGAGCTGCTCGGGTGCGTAGGCCTCGGCTATACCGGCGACCACCTGCCGTACCTCGGTGCCTATATCGACCTCAATGCGCAGCAGCTTGTCGGCGCCCTTTACTTTCTCGGCGGTCTTCACCGTTCCGACGCGCATCTCGATTTTCGTGAAATCGTCGATCGTGATCTTCGCTCCCGGTTGCGCCGTCTGCGGAGGTGCCGCGGCTGCTCCCGCTGGGGCTCCGCTGCTCGGCCCGTGCGCCGCTTGCGTGGCGGGCTGTCCCGGATGCGCTCCGGTTCCCGCCGGGGGTTCGTTCGTCATACCGGCTGCCTTCTCCATGGATTTTTGTTCGTCCGCCTGCGCCGCGACCGGTGGCTTGCGCTGCGCGCGATTCTCCAACTCGATCGCTTCCATCCGCTCGATTGCCGTTTTGTCGGCACGCGGAAATACCGGTTCCACCTTGCCCAGCTTGGCGCCGAGTTCCATCTGCCCCCAGGTCAAGCCGTCGAGCCGGAACTTGGTGATGTCGCCCATGCCGAGCTGCTGCCAGATTCTCGCGCTCGAATCCGGAATCACCGGGTGCACCAGCGCGGTGACAAACCGCAGCGCCTCGGCGGCGGTATAGAGAATCGTCGCCAGTCGACCGCGGCTTCCTTCGTCAGCCTTTTCCGCCACCGCCCAGGGCTCGCTCTCCACGATGTACTTATTCACCGCTCCCACCAGCGACCAGATGCACTCCAGCGCCCGCGAAAACTGGTAGTCATCGAACAGCTTTCCGCATTGCACGACCGTATCTGTCGCCTGCTGTTTGATCGCATCATCGGCTGCCGTCCGCGACGCACTCGCCGACGGGTACGGCATCTCGCCCTTGAAATAGCGGTGGATCATGCTAAGCGTCCGGCTGGCGAGATTGCCGTAATCATTCGCCAGGTCGGAATTGAAGCGCTGTACCAGAGCGTCGAACGAGAACGATCCGTCCTGCCCAAATACCACCTCGCGCAGGAGGAAATAGCGCAGCGCGTCCACGCCGAGGACATCGACGATCGTCTCCGCCCGCACGATGTTTCCGCGCGACTTCGACATCTTGTCCTGTTCGAACAGCAGCCAACCGTGCGCGACGATCGATTTCGGCAGCGGCAGCCCGGCCGCCATCAGGAACGCCGGCCAGTACACGCAGTGGAAGCGCACGATCTCCTTCCCGATCATGTGCACGTCCGCCGGCCAGTAATGCTCGAACTGCTGCTGATCTTTTTTGTCCGGCGATCCAAAGCCGATCGCGGTGATGTAATTCGAGAGCGCGTCCAGCCATACGTAGATCACGTGCTGCGGATCGTCCGGTACCGGGATGCCCCACTTGAATGTGCTCCGCGAAATCGACAAGTCGCGCAGTCCGCCGCGCACGAACGACGCCACCTCGTTCAGCCGCGTCTCCGGCCGGATGAACTCCGGATTCTCGCGGTAGTACTTCAACAGCTTGTCTTCGAACGCCGACAATTTGAAGAAGTAGTTCTCCTCGTTGACCGTTTCGGTCGGGCGGCCGCACAGCGGGCAAGGCTCGCCCGGCCCCACGGAATCGACGTAAAGATTGTCGAAAATGCAGTACTGACCGGTGTAGGAGCCCTTGTAGATGTATCCGCGTTCGCACAGCAGGCGGAACAATGCCTGCACGCCCCGTTTGTGCTCGGCGCTGGTCGTGCGAATGAACTTGTCATAGCTGGCGCGGACTTTGTCGGCCGTCGCACGGAATGTTGCCGACACCTCGTCGCTCCACGCCTGCGGGTCCTTGCCTTCCGCCACCGCCGCCCGCTCCACGTTGACACCGTGCTCGTCCGTACCGGTGAGGAAAAACGTGTCATCGCCCAGCATGCGATGGCGACGGGCGATCGTGTCACACACGATGGTTGTGTAGGCATGTCCGATGTGCGGACGCGCGTTCACGTAGTAAATCGGAGTCGTGATGTAGAACTTGTTCGCCATAGCGTGTCGAATTCTTCATCGTACCGCAACCCTGCCACGGGCGTCTTGCTCTTCGCTGCGCCGTCGGTTGTTATAATCGGCGTTTACCTACTCGAAAAGAAGGATTCCAGCCGCTTGTATCGCAGCTTTCAACAACAGTTGGCCGCCCGCGTCCGCGATTTCCTGCGCCGCCAATACGACATCGATCTCGCCAACGTCGTCATCGAGCAGCCGCCCAATGTGGAACTCGGCGAGTACGCTCTCCCGCTCGCCTTCGAGCTGGCCCGCAAGCTGCGCAAGCCGCCGCGCAAGATCGCCGAGGAAGTCGTCGGCTCAATCGGCGAAATTCCCGGCTTCGAGAAGCTGGAAGTCGCCGGTGCCGGCTATATCAACGCCCGCCTGAAGCGCGGCGACGCTGCCGCGATTGTGGCCGCGGGCGAAGAACAATCATCGGAGACAGCGGAAACATCCAGCAAAGTCATCGTCGAGCACAGCTCTATCAACCCCAATAAAGCCGCGCACATCGGCCATCTCCGCAACGCGATCCTCGGCGACACTTTCGTCCGTCTTCTCCGCTCGCGCGGCCGCGAGGTCGACGTCCAGAACTACATCGACAACACCGGTGTTCAGGTTGCCGATGTCGTAGTCGGTTTCCTCTATGTCGAAAAGAAAACTGCGGCTGAGATTCGTGAACTGGCTCGCCAGTCAAAGTTCGACTTCCTCTGCTGGGACGTCTACGCCCGCGCCTCGCAATGGTACGAGGAGAGTGAAGCCAACAAGCAGAAGCGCCTCGACACGCTGCACCAGCTCGAAGCCGGGAACAATGAAGTAGCCGAAATCGCGGACCTCGTCTCCACCGCCATCCTCAAGCGTCATCTCCAGACCATGGACCGGCTCGATATCGAGTACGACCTTCTTCCGCGCGAGAGCGAAATCATCCACCTGCATTTCTGGGAGGCGGCACGGAAGCAACTTGAAGATCGCGGGATTCTCTATCACGAAACGGCAGGCCGAAAAGCCGGTTGCTGGGTGATGAAGCGCCCCAACCACGTGCCCAATCCGAACAAAACCGAAGACGAGCAGGCCGATGATGCCACCAAGGTCCTCATCCGCTCGAATGGCACCGTCGTATATGAGGGCAAGGACATCGCCTATCACCTCTGGAAATTCGGTGTCCTCGGCCGCGACTTCGGCTACTCCCAGTTCTGGAAATACGAACGCACGCAGAAGGAATGTTGGATATCCTCCGATCCCGCGCAGGACGATCCCGCTCATCCGCACTTCGGCGGCGCCCGCGAGATCTACAACGTGATCGATTCCCGCCAGGCCGAGGCGCAGAACACGGTCATCGAGGCCCTGCGCGCCCTCGGCTACGAGTACGAAGCGGAGCACTACACCCACTTCAGCTACGAGATGGTCGCGCTCACTCCACGCTGTGCCGCCGAACTCGGCTACCAGCTCAGCGAGGACGATTGGAGCCGCGCCTATATCGAGGTGAGCGGCCGCAAGGGATTTGGCGTGAAGGCCGACGACCTGCTCGACCAGCTCATTGCGTCGGCTAAAAAAGAAGTGGACGCTCGTCACGCGGAGTTGAGCGAAACCGAGCGCCGCCAGATCGCTGAGCAAATCGCCGTCGGCGCGCTCCGCTACTTCATGTTGAAGTTCACCAAGGCCACCGTCATCGCCTTCGATTTCAAGGAAGCGCTCAGCTTTGAAGGTGAGACCGGCCCCTACGCGCAGTACGCCATCGTCCGCGCCGCCAACATCTTCCGCAAAGCCGGCCTCGACGCCGATACATATCTAACTGCCCAACGGCCAGAGCCCAACGCCCTGAACGAATTCCTCTCCGGTGACCAGGCCAACGAACTCTGGGAACTCTGGCTTGCGGCCTCGAAGACAAGCCAGGTGGTTGAGCAGTGCATCGCCACCACAGAGCCGGCCTACCTCGCCAAGCATGCGTTCTATCTGGCGCAGCTCTTCAACAACTTCTACCACCGGCACCACATCCTCAACGAAAGCAATGAGCGCCGTAAGGCGTTCCTTCTCGCAACCGCCGCAGTGGTGAGAAGGGAACTGATCCGAGTGTTGGGGGTGATGGGTATCACCGCTCCGTCAGTTATGTAGGAACCAGAAGCATGGCGCATGGCTCATGGCTCATGGGGTCGCAGTTAAGCCGTGAGCCATAAGCCCTGGGCCATGCGCCATGAGCCATCTGCCATGAGCCATTCTTACTGCGCTGCCGCCGCCGTTTTCACCGTCGCGCTTTCCGGTTGTTCCCCAATCAGTTTCGTGAACACCACCAGACGGTTGGGCGCCGGGCCGATGTAGTAGGTGGGATAACAGGTGATCAGCGTCAGCTCCGCGTCTTTCGTCTTTGAAGCTACCCAGGTGTCTTGCGGATCCACAATCTTCTTTCCCGTTACCTCGTAACGGTAGGTGCGGCCTGCCCGCTGTACCAGTACTTCGTCGCCTTTCTCCAGCTCGTGAACGTGCCGGAAGAAAGTATCGCGATGTCCTGAGATGACGGAGTTCCCCTCGTCACCCGGAGCGGGCGTGTCCTTCAGGTGTCCGGGACCGAGTTTCAGGTCGTGATAATTCGTCCCCTCGACGACAATCGCATCGAGTCCGATCTTCGGCACCGTCAACCGGGTGAGCCCGTCGTCCCAGCTTACTTTCGGCGCTGGAGTTTTGTCGGAAACCGGGTGCATGAGCGCGGCCTGTTGTTGTTCCTGCCACCTGCGCGCCAGTTCGCGTTGCTCCAGGTACATGGAAGCGTAATTCCAGCTCACGTACACCAGCAGGCATGTGCCCACGGCGATGAAGCCGAGCGAGATGGCGGTCCGCAAGTCCATCGCTCGCAGCCGCCGCGACGCTGCCTCGACGCGCGGCCTGAGGCGCTTCTGCAACAACCCGAGCTTCTCCCGATAATCCGCCCGCATACAACCGATTAGATGCCTCTTCCAGAGTCTCAGAAACGGTTCGCGCCAGAGCTGCGGGAACTACTGCAACAAAAAACGAGGGACGCATTGTCCCCCGTTTTTATTTTTCTGTCTTTTAACTGCCAACTGGCGACCGGCGACTGCTCTACCTCGATGATTTCATCGCCGACGCGATGCCGCCCAGCAGCACTCCGAATCCAATCACCGAAATCAGCGGCAGTGTGCCGGCAGCGCTCACCGGTTCCGGTTTCGACGCACTCGCGATGCGGATATCCGACGGATTCAGCCGCAGCGCCGCCGCGATCGCCTGCGGGCCGTGCAACATTGCCGCCGTGCGTACCACGGTGAAATTCACCACCGCCTTGCCGCCGCTGACGGGTGTGCCGTTCGCGTCCACCAATTGCACGGTCACCGTATGTGGGCCCGGCGTCAGACCGGTGAACGTGTGATCGGTAGAGGTGGTCGTCACCGGATCGCGCGAATCCAGACGCACTTCGAAATTCGGTGTTCCCGACGCGCTTGCGGCAGGGTTCGTTAGTGCGTACGTGACTGTCACGGAATCGGTCTGCAGCTTCGTGCCCGAAGCCGGTTTCAGGATGCTGACTGCTCCTGCTGCTCCCTGCGTAGGCGCTGTCCCGTTGTTCTGGCTAGGTACCGTCTGCGCGATCGCGGTCGCGGCCAGAACCATGAAAAACACGACGAAATGAATGCGCTTCATATGCTCGCAGCCCCTCGGGGCCCTCCAGTGTGTTGGCACGTTCGTGCTCAGTTTCGGTTCGTTTCTCCCACTAGTGGGAGTATGCAAACCGTCCAGCTTTTCTGCCTTCGAAGTGCTGTTCTGCTTACCTACTGCTGTAAGCCGAATTCATCCTCTCTGACTAGCCGCCGGCTTTCACGAGCGTTGTTTCCAGGGGTGCCCGGTACGCATTCTCCTGATGCAATTCACTGCCCAAAATCGACCATTCGGCGCAACTTTTTTCACCACTCGCGTTAAGACTTTCAGCAACTCTGCTCATTGACAGCCGCCCGGCGCTGCTGAACAATCAACTCAGCTTCGCCTACAAAGGAGTGTTAGATGTCCGACGAATACCAGGGCCATAGTGTCGAATCCCACGACTCCCCGTCCCACCTGCTCCGCTATGTCCTGCTCGGAGCAGCGATGCTCTACGTCATCGTTTCCCTTTATTTCATCGTCGATATGAGCGGCCGCATCGCCAAGCTCGAGGACGGCCAGAAAGCCGCCACTGCGGACACGGCGCAACTTCTGAAGAAACTCGGCATGACCGACACCAATCTCAAACAGGCCGAGCAAACCCAGGAGCAACTCGCAAGCAAACTGGGCAGCACACAGAAACAGGTGGTCGCGCGCACCTCCGAGCTCGCTAAGCAGCAGAAAGAGGCCGAGCAGCGCCTCACCGAAGAAACCAAGCAGCAGGTCGGTGCTGTCAGCGGGGAAGTGGCCGGCGTGAAGACTGAACTCGGCGGCACTAAAACCGATCTCGCCGCCACCAAGACTGACCTCGAAGCCACCAAAGCGAAGCTCGAGAAAACCATCGGCG
>JBOGLI010000872.1:0-5081 GCA_050746165.1 Terriglobales bacterium
TGCGTAGCCAGGTCGCGCCGGATTGCCTCGCTTTTCGTCTGCCGCGCTCCCGAGGCGCCGACGTTCGGGGTGTCGGCGAGGTGAAACTCGAGAAAAGTTACCGCCATGCGTGCCTCGTCGGAAACGAGCGAGGGTTTATTGGACCGCACCACGTACCCGGAGCATTCCAGCCGGACGGTGCCGTCGCCGGTGAGGGCGGGAGGTAGTTGCAACTTCACGTCCACCGGCGTCTGCGGCGGTATGTAGGCGCCGGCGCGAAATCGCATGCCGTTCGCACTGACGTCTTCCGTCGTGGCGTTCCACCAATCGGCGCTCCCCGCGACACGTACCTCCAGCGGAAGCTCGAGCGGGAATCGTTTGGGTCTCGGTCCGGCCGGCGAAGTCGATTGCGTTGTCATAGACTTTTCCAGGGTGGATGCACCCCATACGATGCACTCGCCAGCAAAATCGGCGGTTACGGAAGGACGATGACCCCGCGCCCGACTGAGATTGGGTCGCGCTACTCTTCCCATCCTCCAACAACGGCGCGCGCGGGTTCGAGCCGGATGCCGCGCTCGCGCAGCACCAGTGCGGCCACGGACTGCGAGTGCAGGATGCCGAGGAGCAAATGCTCCGCGAGGATTTGCTGCGAGTTGAGGCTCCGGGCCTCGCGGGCGGCGGCAACCAGCACCTGGCTGGCTTCGTCGCTGAAGGGCAGGTCGTCGCGGTAATCGACGATCGCGCCGCCGGAGACGTGCTCCTGGATCTCCTGGCGGATCGAGTCGTGCGCATCGGCGGGAACAAGCTTGCGGACAGTCTCTGCAGGTACGTGCAGCAGCCCGAGTAGGAGGTGCGTGGGATCGATCGTGGGCGACTGAAGTTTCTCCGCCTCAATGCGGGCAAAGCTGATGGCGCGCTGAGCGTCGTCGGAGAAGCTGGCCTTGTGGCGGCGCGTCGATTTCAGGACCCAAATGTAGACAGCGCCGACCAGCAGGACGCAGCCGAGCAGCGCAACCACGCCCAGCGCGATGGGGAGGGTACCGATTTCCTGGTTCGCTAAAAGACGCATGGCCTGCTTATCATTGGACACCCCGTGGCGCGGCAGGGTTCCATAATTGGTTGTCAGTGGCTAGTTGTTAGTTGCTAGTTGCGAGGCGACCGAAATGTATCCTGATCGGCCAACCGGCAACTAGCAACCAGCAACTGACAACCCTTCAAGATTCACCCAATTCCCAAATCGTCGCTCGATTCCAGCGGCGTTCCGCACGCCCGGCAGATCACTGCCGAGCAGTCGCCGCAGGTGAGCGGGTCGGTGACCTCCCGGGCGCAGCGCGGACAGTAGAGAACGGGCGGCTTCGGCGCGGGCGAAGCGGGTTGTTCCATGGGTGCACAGTAACACGAAGAAGTGTTCAGGAATCAATGGTCCGTGATCAGGGCGGCACGCCCAAACACGTTCCCGCGTTCTGATTGCTGAACACTGATCATTGACCACTCCAGGCTGTTACAATTTCGCGTTCATGACCCCGGAAGAACAACTGCGCGCCGAGTTCAATAGCTGGGCCGACGATGGCCGCGGCGAGGAGATGGAGCGCCATCACCTCGACATTACCGAGAAGACGATTGGCATGATGGACCTGCGGCCCGGCGAGCGCGTCCTCGACCTCAGTTGTGGAACCGGCTGGTGTGCGCGGCTGATCGCTCGCATGGTTGCCGACGGGCCGAAAGGGTTCGGGCAAGTCGTCGGGCTCGACATATCGGACGAGATGGTCCGGCACGCGCGCGAGGCATCGAAGGATTTTGAGAACGTCATGTATGTCTGGGGATCGGCCCAGCAGATTCCCTGGGAAGAGAACTACTTCGACAAGGCGATCTCGGTCGAGGCTTTCTACTACTATCCGGACCAGGAGCGCACGCTCGCCGAACTGTTCCGCGTGCTCGCGCCACACGGGCGGTTCTATATCCTGATCAATTTGTACAAGGACAATCCGTACTCGCTGGGTTGGGTGAAGAACCTGAAGGTTCCGGTCCACGTTCGCTCCGAGGCCGAGTACGTGGAGTTGATCAAGGCGCATGCCTTCGAGGACGTGCAGGCTGTCCGCATTCCCGACGACACTCCCACTCCCGACGATTACGCCGGAAAGTCGTTCAAGAGCGCTGCGGAGCTACGCGAGTTCAAGCGTATTGGCGCGCTGTTACTGACGGCGCGCAAGCCCGACGTGCGCTCGTTGCCCCCGGCAACGCAGTTGCTGTAGGAGGAATCTTGCCATCGGTCCCGAAGCCGCAGATCAAGCTCACCGAGCCGTTCCGGGCGCGCCCGGCGCGCTTCCTGGGCTTGTGGGAGATCGGCGGCTGGCGAATGAAGGCCTATGGCCTTCACGCCGAGAACACGCGGCTGCTGCCGGAACTGGTCACGGCAGCGCGCCAGCTCGCCGGAGAGGTTCTGCCCGGCGATGCAGCGAACGCGTACGGCGTGGGCTTCGTCGGCATACATTGCGGGCGCGATTCTAACTTCGTATTCATCGACTGGTGGGCCAACCAGAACGAACTTCATCACCATGTCTTCGTATCTTCCGTGGAGGAGCCTCTTCGGCTCGCCCGCGCTCCGGAGGGACTCAGCTCGTGCGTTTGGGACTTGCAGCTGATGTGGTTTGAGCGCAACGTCTGGGTCGACAAGGTGCTCAACAACTCGCGCGGCCCTGACATCGAGGCCTACCTGAAAAAGGTGCTTGACGACGCCTGAGCCAGTACCGAGTGCTTAGTTCGAAATGCTCAGTTTGTAGCTGTTGCCGAGCACTGGTTTATAAGCATCCACCACCTGCCTCGCGCCATCCCAACCTATAAGCTCAGGAGAAATATTTATGATCACACGTGTATTGACGCTGACAGCGGCACTCTGCCTTTGCGTCGGAGTCGCCGCGGCGCAGACTACAGGAGCGGGCGGGACATCGCCCAGCATGCCTACCACGACCGCGCCGGGAACGGCGACGGGGAGTTCTTCGCAGCAGGGCACGACGCCCGCCATGCCGACGACCACGAATACTTCGCCCACCACGTCTCCATCGACGTCCGGAACGCTTCCGTCGCCCACTTCAACGACCACGAACCCGGTGCAGAGCAGCACGTGTCCGACAACGCCCAGCTCCACCGGCACTATGACTCCGTCGACGGGTACGACCACTAGTTCGACCGGGACCATGACCCCTTCGCCGGGGACAGCGCCGAGCACCACGACCAGTATGCCGGGAACGACGCGGACCTCGTCGCTCTGCCCGCCGACGACCGGTGTTGGAAGTACCGGCGTATCGCCGACGACTCCAAGCACGACGCCGGGGACGACTCCGACAACTACGCCTGGCACCACCCCGAGCGCCACGCCTGGCACGACTCCGCCGGTCGGAGGTACGACTCCTGGAACCGGAACCATGACGCCGGGCGCAGGCACAAGCCCAACGACCGCGACGCCGCCAACGTCGACCACGGCGACGCCGTCCACGGCGGGCACCATTCCGCCCCGGTAAGGCAGTCACCGATCATCAATCGCCAGTCATCAGTTTTAGAAACTGGTGGCTGGCTTTTTTAATTGGGATTGCGCGTGACAAGTTTCACCGACTTACGACCTGCGACATATCTCATCGCCATTGTTGACGGCGAGGTCGTACGCGACGCGCTCTTCGGCATCGACGTGGTCATGTCGGCCGGAGCGCATCTCCTCGGGGGCAACTCTCCGTTTGCACCAGAAACAAAGCAGAACGTGTTCGGTTTCCTGCGCCATACCCACCCCCTGTTGAACGCATACTACGGCGGAATGCCGGACGGGGAAAGATGGCGGGGGTAACCGACGGGGTGACCCGGGTAACCGCGGCCCGGCCCGGCGGCGCGGCAAACTCGCGGCAAATCGTAAATTGATGTACTTTTATGACATACGTTCCGAGTGTCTGCCCAGATTCCTGGGTTGAGGTGTTCTGTGCTGCCATGCCTGGCATGCACTCAGGGCGAAACCGTCAGGTCTGCCGAATGGCGGATGAGGCGATCATCAGAGGCTTTTTAATAATGAAATCGCGGTTGCTGCTCGTGCTCTTTTCCCTCTCCTTGCTGTGCGCTTGCGGCGGTGGATCCAATTCATCGACTTCCACTTCCGGCGGGGCAGTGAGCCTCACGCCCACGTCAGCGTCGGTGCCGATCAACACCACCGCGCAGTTTTCGGCGACGGTGTCGAACAGCAGCGCGGGAGTGTATTGGTCGGTGAACGACGTGCTCGGCGGGAACCTGACTACTGGCACCATCACCTCGGCCGGACTGTACACCGCGCCCGCCGTTATTCCGAGCCCCGCGACGGTAACCATCAAGGCGACTTCGGTTTCCGACAGTAGCCAGACCGCGACCTCGAAGGTCACGATCACTTCCGGTACCGCGCTCACCATCAGCCTCACGCCTTCGACGGCCTCCGTCTATACGGGGCGGACACAGCAGTTCACTGCCACCTTCAATTCAGCCGTCAATACGGGTGTGACCTGGGAGGTGAACACGTTCATCGGCGGCGACTCGACGAACGGCACCATCAGCACGACCAGCACTTCGGGCGCAACCACAGTCGCGACCTATACGGCGCCGGCCACTGTGCCCAGCCCGGCGACGGTCACCATTACCGCAATTTCCCAGTCGGACAGCACTAAGACGGCGACCGCGACGGTCACCATCGTTCCCGGCACCATCATTAACATTTCGCCAGCGACCGCGAACGTTCCGGCGGGCACCGCCCAGACTTTTACCGCGACGGTCAACAGTCAGTCAGTGAATGTTTCGTGGGCAATCAATTGTGGCAGCACGGTTCCGGGGGCTTGCGGCAGCATCACCGCCGGTCCAAGTTCCTCGGCAACCTATACCGCGCCGCCGTTCCCGCCTATCGGAGGGTCTGTCGCGATCACCGCGTCGGTTTCCGACAACAGCGCGCTCCCGGCGGGTGCGACGGCGACCATCCAGGTTTCCAACGGCAGCCTGACCGGGCAGTACGCGTTCGCGCTGTCGGGAACGGCAGGAGGCGCGCCCTACGTCACTGCCGGCAGCCTCAAGTTAGATGGAGTAGGGGGCATCACCTCGGGCAC
>JBOGLI010000873.1:0-9818 GCA_050746165.1 Terriglobales bacterium
CTGCGTCAGCATGGACTTTCCAATGATCAGTTCGCCCAGCAAATTGAGCGCCGCGTCGATTCGGGCTGAATCCACGCGCAGAGAATTTTCTGGAGCATTCAATGGAGCGGCGGGTTCCGAAGGTGCACCGCAGGGCGCGGCCTTCGGATCGCCCGCCGGGCCTGCCGGAACAGGAGGAACTGGGGGAGGGGTTGGCACTCCAGGTCCGGCAAAATCGTTCTTGGAAGTGCTGCTCGCGCCTGACGGCAGCTCCTCGATGGAGACATGGGTCGTCACGCCAGGCACCAGGCACCGGCTGGATAGCCTTGAGATATCGCGCTGCGTAGACACAACGGCGCGAATTTCATTCAGAGTATCGATTGCGCTTTCGGGCGCTATGCAAACGATGGTGCCCGATTGTTCCAGGACGTTACGGACCATCTGCAAGGTCACCGCGACAGCGCATCTCGGATTGGCGCGGATGACAACGCTCAGCAAACGATCACCCGCGGCCAGCGCGCTATCGATCAGCAATTGCTCGTATTCGCTCCAGGAAAAGGACAGCCGTTGAACTTGTTCTGACGGACCGGACTTGCTGCGCGCGACCAGCTCGCGGACACTCGACAATAACTCGTCCTGCGAAGCCGGAGACTTGTCGTCGCGATACAGCGAGAGCATCTCGCTGAAACTGTCAGCAGCCCGCAGCACCAATTCGGCGATCTCGAGCGCATGTGCGGCCACGGTTTCGTCGCTCAAGGCGTCTTCCAGCGCATGGGCGAGCTCACTTAGTTCGGTGAAGCCGGCCGCGGCGGAATCTCCCTTGAGGGTGTGCACGGTCCGCCGAATGCGCCGCGCGATTCCCGCGTCAGCAGGATCCTTTTCCCACTCCAGACCTTCTTCGTTGAGCGCCTGCACCAGTTCCGCCGCGCCTTCAAAGAAGAGGTCCCGGAGTTCCGAGTTTTGCTCGTCGGAAAAGAAATTCACCCGCGCACCTCGATACGCTGATACGCGGTGCCATTATTCTGGTGAATCATGCGGAACTTGTCGGTGAGCCCGAACAGGCTTTCGGCGTGACCGACGAACAGATATCCTTCCGCATTCAAGCTGCGATAGAACTTATCGATCAGCCGTTTCTGTTCGGCCTCGTCGAAGTAAATCATCACGTTCCGGCAGAAAATGACGTCGTTGCGCTGCGGCGTGAATTCGGTCTTCAGGTTATGAAAATCGAAGTGGACCATGTCCTTCACCGCGCGTTTGACCAGGTACCTGTCTGCGACCTTGTCGAAATAACGCAGACGATAGCTGTAGTCCACCGGCTCCATTTGCGCTTCGGTGTAGGAAGCCTCCTGCGCCTGGCGAAGGACCGAATAGTTGATGTCGGAAGCGAGGATCTCCACCTTCCAGGGCGGCGGGATCAGCGGCTTCGGCGACGGCATCTCGAACGGCAACGGATTGCGCAGGTAGTAATAGGCAAGCGCATCGGCGATCTGCATCGCCATGGTGTACGCTTCCTGCCCGGTGGATGAACCCGCGCTCCAACAGCGCAGGACCCAATCGCGGCGCGCCTGTTTGCGATGCAGGATCTCTTCGATAATATGTTTTTGGAAAAGCTCCAATTGAGGCTTGTTGCGGAAGAAACTGGTCTCGTTGACGGTGAGGTTCTCCAGCAGGGCTGCGAGTTCTTTCTTGCCTTCGTGACTGGTGAGAAGACGGTAGTAGGAATAAAAAGTGTCGGCGCCGGTATTGCGCAGCCGCCGCTGCAGGCGGTCCTGCAGGAAATGTACGCGACGGTCGTCAAAGTACATGCCGCATTCCTGGTAGACGAGCGTCTGCACCAGCTTCAAATCGGATTCGCTGACGGCAATCAATGGAGTGGTGGCCATGTTTCCTTTTGCGGTCGTCAGACCGCCAATGTCGCAGTCGCCGGCGCCAGTTCACCGGTCATGCTGAGGTGTCCCAAACCGCTGGTGGTCAAGATCTTTTTCAAGTCGACGAGAATAATTAAGCGGTCCTTTACTCGCGCGATTCCCGTGATGTAGGTCGTCTCGCCGGCCTGGATGAGATCGGTGGGAGGCGGCTCTACCTGTTCTGCCTTGAGCTTGAGAACTTCGGATGTCGCGTCGACGATCACGCCGACGGTGCGTTTGTCGACTTCTGTAACGAGGATCCGATTCTTCCTGTCGGAAGTGATGTGCTGTTCCGCAAAACGCTTGCGCAGATCCACGACGGGAACAATTCGGCCGCGCAGGTTGATGACGCCTTCAACGTACTCGGGCGCTTCCGGCACTGCCGTCACTTCGGGGACGCGCACGATCTCATGGACCAACGCGATCGAGACGCCGAACATTTCCTTGCCGATGCGGAACCCGACGATCTGTAGATCGCTTGTCACACATGCCTCCTAGTTGTAGGACCCGACGGCCGCCGGAGCGAATGCGGTCGGCAGAGATTCCGCGTTTACCTTGCCGTTACCATTGCCGTTGCCGTTGGAACCCTCCAGCACGAACTTGTCCATCGACTCGAGCATGACGCGCGCCATTTTCGACATCTGTTCCGCCGAGGCGGCCAGTTCGGTCGAGCCCGACGTACTGCGCTGAGTGAGTTCCCGCATCTTTTCCATGGCGCGAGCCACCGATTGGGCGCCGGAAGCCTGCTCTTCGACGGCGGAGTTGATCTCGTGCGTGAGTTCGTTCAGCCGCGTGGTGGCGCGGGAAATCTGCGTCGATCCATGGGACTGCTCGTTGGTCGCGGCCCCGATTTCCTTGGCAAAGGAATTCACCTCGGTCACGACCGTGGCAATTTTCTCCAGGGCCGCCGATAGATCCCGCCCAAACGCGAGCCCGTCATTCACGATCGTGGTGCTCTTTTCCATGTTGTCCACCGCGTGGCGAGCTTCCTTCTGAATGTTCTGGATGAGTTCGGAAATTTCGCGCGTGGACTGTGCTGACTTCTCCGCCAGCTTGCGGACCTCGTCGGCGACCACGGCAAACCCGAGTCCGTGTTCACCAGCCCGCGCCGCCTCGATGGCTGCATTGAGAGCGAGCAGGTTGGTCTGCTCGGCGAGATCGTCGATTACCTCGATGATCTTGCCGATGTCGTCGGCCCGCGTGCCGAGGGAGCCGATAATGCCGGATGAGTGCTGGATGGCGCCATTGATCTTGTTCAGTCCATCTGTGGCCTTCTGCATCGTGCCGATGCCGCTGCGCACCTCGTCCTGCGAACGTTGGGAGATGTCGAGCAACACCTTGGCGGTGTCGGCGACACGCTGGATGGAGGCGACCATCTCGTCGATGGATGCAGACGTCTCGCTCACACTGGACGACTGTACCTGCGTGTTTTTCACCATGTTCTGCACGTTGATGCTGATCTCGTGCATGGTGCTGGTGACTTCGTCAATCGCCGCCGCAGCCTGCAGGTTTATCTTCGCGGACTCCTCGGACGCGCTCGCCACCTGGCTCGAACCGCCCGCAACCTGCGATGCGCTTTCACGAATCTGCCGGACCATGCGGCGCAGGCCTACGGTCATTTCCGCGAAGCTATTGCCGAGCACATCGTGCTCGGAGCGTGGTTGAACGTTGTGCGTCAAGTCGCCGCGTGAAATCGATGCCGGGACCGCGGCCATCTCTTTCAGATAGGCCACCATATTGGCGAAACTTCCACCGAGCGTTCCGATCTCGTCGGAACGATCGATGTCAATCTTCTGGTCCACGTTTCCAGATTCCGCGATCTCGCGCGTTGCCGCGATGAGCTGGCCCAGGGGATTCGTGATGGATTTTGCCGTGAGCAGCGAAATGACCGTGCCGGCCGCGATTGCCATCAACGCAAAGATGATCGACAGCGACATCATGATGTTGCTGGCCCGGTCATCCGATTCGCTCTGCGCCCTGAGAGAATCCCTGGTGGCCTGCTCGATTTCGCCGAGCGCTTCATTGGACTTCTTTACCCACAAAGTGGGATCGGAAGTCAGGTAGTCCACCTGCAAGGCTTCGACCGTACTACTGCCGGCGTCCACCTGCTTGCGCTTGTCCATCATTGTCCTGGCAAAGCTCGCGAGCCAATCGTCCTCGATGGAGGTGACTCGACCCAACGCGTCATGCTGATCGGCCGCGAGCTTGTCCACGGCCTGCAACTTTGCGTGGGCATCCACGACTCCCTGATCGAGGGCCCTCGCATCATTGGGATTACCGCTGAGGAGGTAGCTGGCAAGGCTCGACCGATTGGCGGCAATTTGCAGTTTCACCTCATTGATCGCACTGAGTACCTGGATCGAATGCGTGGTGTTTTCCTTTGCCTTACGCGTGCGCATCAAGGCAATGAAATTCACCAATGCCAGGATGATCACCAGCGCGATCAATCCATTGAAACCGTAGAAGAGCTTTTTCCGGATCGTCATCGAGCTACCCTCTCAACTGAATGTGTGTGGCCTTACTGCTCCGCGTTGAATTTGAATTCAACGATGGTTGTGGACTCGGCGCCGGCTTCGTACTTCCACTGCTTGACCGCCGCAGTGGCCGCTTCGATCAGGAGAGGGTGGCCACCCAAGGCTTTGACACTCTTTACGGCGCCGCTGGAAGCAACTTCCACTTCGAGGCGAACGATGCCACTGACATGCATTTGGCGAGCGACCTCGGGATACGACGGAGTGACCTTTGACTTGATTTTGCGTGCGCTGTCGTCATTCGCAAACGAGGAGATGGAGAAACTGACAAGAACAGCCATGAGCAGCGATGTCACGCTACGCCGAGTGAGGTGCTTGAAAAGGGACACAGGAAAACCTCCAGAGAATTTGGTACACGCCAACGCAAATGCACGGTCGTTGCCAAACTGACGATCATGTCCGTCCTGCCAGCAAGAAATGACTAACCGATTTGTTCCGTGTGGTTCCGGCGGAGAACCGGCCGCGCAGGGACGGTCGCAAACAACGATTTGCGGTGGAGCTTTCTGTAATCGATTTCTCGAACCTATAAAACCAGCAGTTGTACCGCTATCGGAATTTGCGTCCTGCTCTTGCAACTCGATGTGGATGCGTCATTTCTTTTCTTTTTCCAGGTCCACACGAATGTGGCAGTCGGCTTGCACAACGAGGTGTGATTCGGGACAGCCATGTAGTCAACCTGTGATCAAGCGGAAGGACCCTCCAAGAAGTTGATCTTCGGAGTTTCCGTCCGGGTGAGGTGGATCGTTGAAAATGCGAAGTGAATCTGAGTGCGCGGCGCCACAGTCGGTGCTGCTGATTACAGATGATGTGGTGTTTCGCTCGCACGCGATGAAGCTGTGGCAGGCGGAGGCGACTCCACCGCTGGTCATGTGGGTACCAAGCGATCTGGTCCCGGATGGTGAGAATGCCTGGTGCGACGCGGCCGTCCTGGGACCGGTAGCGCCGGAAAATCTCGCGAGTGCACTGCAAACAGCGGCTGCAGCCCCGGCGGCGGTTGCGGTCCTGCCCTGGGGTGTTTCGCTGGCCCAAATCCAGCTCGCGAACCCTACGGTCATTCCAATGCATGAGTCCGAGGAAGCTTTCGAAATAGCGGTCCTCATCGGCAAAGCATTGTTGCGTCACGTGGCCATGGAACGGGAGCTCGGCTCGAGCAAATCGGCGGCGCGCCAAAACTGTCGCAACGCCGCTCTTGGGCAGTTCATGCTCGACAACCGGCACAGCTTTAATAACGCCCTGACTGCCGTGCTTGGTACTTCAGAACTCCTGCTCCTGCTCGATTCATCGGAGCTCAACGGGGGACAACGCGAGCAGGTACGGACGATCCACACGATGGCCAAGCGGCTGCACCAGTTGATCGTGGGCTTTTCCGCGCTCGAATCAGAGATGAAGCTGGCCGAACTGGTAGCGATTGCCGCGGGGGAACACGATTTTGAATGGGCAGGCTCCGGCTCGGAGGTGCGGCAGTGAACAAAGTCCTCATCGTGGATGATTCGCTCGCGCAGACGAGACTGATCCGGTCGGTGCTGGAACAGGCGGGCTTCCAAACCGTCACCTCCAGCGACTCGCGCGAAGTAGAAGAGATTCTTGCCGTCGAGCGGCCGCAACTGATTTTGCTCGACGTGATCATGCCCGGCCGCAACGGTTTCCAGGTCTGCAGAGAGTTGAAATCCAGCGCCGAGTACGCGCGGATTCCAGTGGTGCTGGTCACTTCGAAGACGGCCGAAAGCGATCGCTTTTGGGGCGAGCAGCAAGGCGCCGACGGTTACGTCACGAAACCTTTCACCAAGGAAGAACTGCTGGAACAGGTACGAAAGTTCGTAAGGAATTAAGCGGATGGAAGAAGGAAACATTCTCGAGATGCCGGCGCCTGACGAGGGGCGTGAAACGGCAACGGAAAACCCTGCAGAATCGGGTGCAATCACCGCTCAGGAAATTCCGGCCGAGCAGCCGCCGGAGCGCCAGTACTGCGTGCTCAAGGCGGGAGGTCATTGCTATTGCATGTCCGTGCTGGAAATCGAGGAAGTAGTGGAATGGCCGATCATCACGCCGGTTCCAATGGCGCCTGCGCATCTCGCAGGCATTTTCAACCTCCGCGGCGCCATTGTGCCGGTGGTCGACCTGGCTGCCAACCAGGCACGTCGCGACGTTTCCACTTCGAAACGGGTTGTAGTCGGCTTCATGCCGGCGACAGGCAGCCACGGCTTCATTCGTATCGGCATTGCCGCGGATGAGGTCATCGGCACGCATACCACCGTGGCGCAGCCGATTACAGAAGGCATTTCGGCGAATGTCCCGCACTGCCGTGGACTGATCCCGATCGGTGATCAACAGGCCCTGGTTCTGGATTTGAAACGTGTAGTCGAACACTTTCCCATCCCGTTGGTTTGAGGGTGTCGGGCTTAAGGTGACGGAAAGCATCGGCGAAATCGGAAACAGTTCTTAAAGGAAATGAATATGAAACCTCGGTTGAAAACGACCATCTGGACGGCGAGTGTGTTGTCCGCGCTGGTATCCGCGGGAGCGATCACGCTCGCCTTCCTGGCAGGAGCGCACTCCAGCGGAATCAGGACCGCTCAGATCTTCACCACCTGGACACCCGCCAGCCAGTATCTTGTGCCGGCCGTCTTGATCGCCATCATGTTTGCGCTCTATCTCGCGGAGAGGTTGAAAACGACCTTCCTTCGCCCGATCTCCTTATTCGTTGAATACTCGGAGAAATTCGCGGCCGGGGACTATGCACCGCGCCTCGACATCGACTCCGAAGACGAGTTTGGGTTGATGGCAAACAATTTCCGCGCCACTTCGGAGAAAATTTTGCGATCGGTGAGCAGCCAGCAGGCGCAGAAGTCTCTGCAGCGGAGCGTAACCGACTTCCTGAAGACCGTGAGCCAGATTGCGCGCGGCGATTTGACACTGCGCGGCAAAGTGACCGATGACGCGCTCGGCAACGTCGTTGATTCCGTCAATTATATGCTCGACAACCTGGTGAGAGTGCTCGAACGCGTGCGCAAAGCGGCCATTGACGTTTCGTCAAGCGCGAACGACATCCTGGTGTCGTCGGATGAGATGTCCAACGGCGCCGCGCAGCAGGACCAGGAGATCACCAATACCTCGTCGGCGGTAGAAGAGCTGACCGTGTCGATGAAGCAGGTATCCAATAACGCGGAAGCGTCGGCGGAAGCCGCGCGGCGTGCCCTGGATGCCGCCGAACAGGGAAATCGGGCGGTCCGCGACACGCTCGACGGGATGCAGCGTATCCGCGCTTCCGTGCAGGCGACGGCCAAGAAGATCAAATCGCTTGGCGACCGTTCACTGGAAATCTCCGAGATCATCAACCTTATTAATGCCATCACCGAGCAAACGAACTTGCTTGCCCTCAACGCGGCCATCGAAGCGGCACGCGCGGGCGAGGCGGGCCGCGGTTTCGCCGTGGTAGCCGATGAAGTCCGTAAGCTCGCCGAGCACTCCCGGAGTGCGACGAAGGACATCGCCGCTCTTATCAAGGCGATCCAGGTCGAGACCAATGAGGCCGTGGTGGTGATGGAGGAAGGCACGAAGGAAGTGGAGGTGGGAGCGCGTTTGGCCGACCAAGCCGGCAAAGCCCTGGAGGCGATCTCCTCGGTGGTGCGGCAGTCCGCCGAACTGGTGCAGGAAATTTCGCTCGCTTCCAAGCAGCAGGTGCGTGGCACGGAAGGCGTGGCGAACGCGATGCAGATCATCTCCGACATCACCCGGCAGACATCGCAGGGCGCTCGTTCGACCGCACGCACGGTCGAGAACATGGTGAAGCTAAGCGAACAATTGAACGAACAGTTGGCCCAGTTCCGCGTCGGAACCGTGCAGCAGCCCGCGGAGAACCGGGAACTGGCGGTCGCTGCCGCGTCTTAGGAGCGGACTGAGAAGTCATGCACAACGCAGTCACATCCCCGATCACCCCGCGCGAACTGTCCGAGATCCGGAGCTTTATCGAACAGCGCTCCGGGATGGCTTTCGACGAATCGCGCGCGCGCTTCTTCACCGCGCGGGTGGTCCAGCACATGGCCGCCAAAAGTATTAGTGGCGGTCCCGAGCTGTTGCGGGTGATCAAGAATTCCAACTCGGAATACGACGCCTTGCTGGAACGCGTGCTCACGCAGGAGACAAGTTTCTTCCGATATCCGGAGATGTTTCGCGCCTTCGAAACGTCGGTTCTCCCGCGGATGCAACTCCGTAAACGCTGGTCGGAACCGCGCACTTTGCGAGTGTGGAGCGCAGGGTGTTCCACGGGCGAGGAGCCCTACTCGATTGCGATGAGCATTAGCGATGCCCTGGAATTCTCCGATACGTGGGATATCCAGATCCTGGCCACGGACGTCAGCCGCAGGGCGTTGCAGGCGGCCGAAGCGGGACGGTATTCACGCCGCGCATTGGCTTCCTTGAAGCCGGAAAGGATTGCGGCCCACTTCACGCCCAACGGTGACGAGTACGTAGTCAGGCCCAAACTGCGCGAGTGGATCGATTTTGTCCCGCTCAATCTCGCACAGATGATTTACATGGGACGATTCGACTGCATATTTTGCATGAACGTCCTCATCTATTTTTCCGCCGAGCTGCGCGTCAATTTGATTCGGCGGTTCGCACGTTACCTGGAGCCTGGCGGGTATCTCTTCCTGGGGCACGCCGAATCGGCGGCCAATGCGCGAGTTGAACTGGATCCGCGCATGATCAACGGATCTTTGATTTACCAGAAACCCGAGCTTGTGCCGGCAGGAGAAGCGGGGCAGCGTTCGTGAGCGCGATGTCACAGGAATCGGTCGAGGTATTCCTCCAGGAGGCAAGCGAACAACTGCAGTTCTTGCGCGAGTACTCGGGCATTCTGCAAGACCCATATCCGGTGCAGGATGACCTGCAGCGCCTCTACATCGCCGCGCACACGCTGGAAGGCAGTTCCGGCCTGTATGGCTTTCCCCTCTTCCGCGAGGTGACCAGCGCCCTGCGCCACATCTTTGAATACGCATTGAAGTCGAATATCGCGCCGGATACGGCGAGCCCGCTGGTCGAGTTCATCTCCGAAGCGGTGGCACTGCTTGAGTCCGATCTGCTGATGGTAAGCGCGACGGGCGCCGAAAATGCCGAGGAAATCGAGAGCTTTAAGCAGACTTACACCTTTGCGTTTCGGGCTGCTTCCGAAACGGACAGCGGGAAAGAGCCACACCAGGCAGACACGGCAAACGCAGAGCAGACTTCGCAGGTGGCCGCTCCTGCGCCGATTTCCGTCGCAGGTAGCACGGATGCAGCGCAGAACCCGATCGAAGACGAACCATGCAACCTCGAGGCTGACGCAGACGTTCCTGCCGAGATCCTCGAGTTCTTTGTACCTGAAGCCGAAGAGCACCTGGTCGCGGCGCAACAGTGTCTGCTC
>JBOGLI010000874.1:0-4711 GCA_050746165.1 Terriglobales bacterium
GAATCGTTTGCCCTTGTAGAGCGAGAACACGTTATGGAAGAAGGGGTCTTTATTAGGAAAGTCCACCACTGCGCCGACGGGCACCACCAGCAGATGCGGATCGAATTGTTTGTTGCGCTGTGTCAGCCGATAGCGCTGGGCTGGCCGAGGAGCCGGCGCGGCAGCCGGATCGAGCGGTGTGAGCCAGACAACCGCGTTTGCGCTGTTACCTTTCGCGCCGGCAGGACGGCGGATCACAATGCGTGCGTGGACCGTGTTTTGCGCGACGGAAAGCGCGCACAGGAACAGGATAGCGGTAAGGCAGCGACACGGACCCTTCAGAACGACACCCCAACGGCAAGATTCAGGTGATCACCTTCCCGATTCTTACCTTGAAAAGAGTAGGTTCGCAAGTGCCTGTATTCAATTGCGAACAGTAGATTGGAACGCGGACGGAAGATAGCGTTTCCGAAAGCGGCCTGGTTGCGCGCCAGCGGGGAAAAGCCGTAGGCGGTGACCGGAACAGCAAAAACTTCCAAGTCGCGGGCGAACGGGTTGGATGTGCCGCCCGCGAGATTGAACTCCAGCTTTGGATTGGCTTTCAACTTCAGTTGCGCCCAGCCGCCAACGTCGTTCAGTCCTATCACCTGAGACGTGACAGCCCCGGGCGTTCCACTCCAGATCGCGCTGGTCCAGACTCCTCCGCCCAGCCCTCCGATTGCCTTTCCACGATATAGTTCGCCCGACAATTCGGCCCACGGCGTAATCGGTACCTGCCAGTCGCCCGTAATCGCCCACGAATTGATGGTGCGGTCGAAGCCGTAGTTCTGGCGTCCAAAGTATGCGCCGAAACCGAAACCCGTCGGCCCGCGATCCCCACTGCGTTCCCATGCAATGCGTCCGGCGATGGCCGGATGACGCGACAACTCGCCCGCGCTCGGTTCGCGGTTGAACTGGTCCGGGCTTTCCTCGGTCAGGGGATCGAGAACTCCACCCTGCAGACGGAATTGGCTGCTCTCTCCGGTTTTGAATCTGTGCTCGATCCGGATTTGTGGTGTCCATACCCAAAGGTTTCCGGCCCACGACAGCGCCGGCTCGCCCAGTGTGGCGTACGAAGTCGGGTTCAGCGGAGCGATGAAGGGAGCTTCCTGCCCGAATACCAGTGAGGTGTTCTGCCAATCCAGTCGCGCACTCGCCGTGCGCAGGCGAATGAGTCCGGCGGTCACTCCGTATTGTGTATCTGGAAAGCCGCCGAAGAAGTCCATGTTCAGGTTGGCGGAGGTGGTTGCACCTGCGAGCCGCGGGCCAGTGACATCGAGCGCGACCTGCGACTGCCGCAGTGTCGCGCCGAAGTTGCCGCCGGCCTGTCCGGGCTGACGGCGGAACACGAGGTTTGGCAGGTCGGAGACGTCCAGATTGCCCCAATCCGAATAAGTGTTCATCAGGACGAGTCCGGAAAGCCGCACCTTGTAATGCGAGGCGCTTTCGACCTTTACCTGGTCCATGTCGTTGATCTTTTCGGAAAGTAATTGCGTGTCTTCGTTTTGTGGCTGCGCGGGAACGCCCTGCGGCTCCTGCTGAACGATGGCCGCGGTGGGGTAGGTCGGACCCTTGTCGGACGGGCCACCCAGGCGTTCCTCCAACCGCTGCAGGCGCTGACGGAGATCGTCAATTTCGGCATGGTTGCGCTTGATTTCATCCTGGGCGGCGGCGAGCGAGGACTTCAACTGCGTGACATCGCCAGGCGACGCCTGAGCGCGAGCATTGCCGATCAGCGCAAGGACAACGGCGAAAGCCGCGGGAATGTATGCCGGATGGCGCATAAAGCCGCCTTTCATCGCAACGGTGGGCTGACTATACCGGGGTTACATTGGTTACCGACCGGCAAGTATCTCGATTGACAACATGGACCGGCTCGCGCATTCTCGTACCGCTCTTCCCGACATGTCACTGCGGACCAAGTTTCTGATCTCGTTGGTAATCGCCTCGGCGGCGATCACCATGTCTTCCCTGTGGATGGTGCGCCGCAGTGTGAGCAACCAACTGCGCCCACAGTTACAGGAATCACTGCGCAATTCCGCGACCGCCTTCCGCGACACGTACGCGCAGCGCGAGGCGTACGTGCAACGGACGGCCGAGCTGATCGCCGACGATGCGCGTTTGAAGGCGCTGCTCGCGCTGGGCGATGCGCGAACGGCGCAGGAAGAGTCGGGCACCTTCCGGGACCGGGCGGGAACCGGGATCATGGTCCTGGCCGGTCCGGCCGGAAAGATTCTGGCCGTCGACAATGCCGATGCGGCGATCTCGCGGGCAGAAATCGAGAAGGCGTTCGCGCATTCATTCGCGGCGTCGAATGTCCGCGACTGGTGGCTGTTGAACGGCAAGCTCATCGAGGTTGTTCTGCAACCGATCTCCAGCGGCGAGGGCGGGGACCGCATCGCGCGCGGCGTTCTGGCGCTGGGTTTTGAAATGGACGACGCACTGGCGCGAGAAGCAGCAAGGATCGTCTCCGGCAACGTGGCGTTTCTTTACAACCAGCGGGTCATTGCGAGCACGCTCTCCGCCGGCCAGGCGGCCGAACTCGAGGTTCGCGCCAAGGGATGGCCCGGTGGCGATGCGAGCGACTTTGTGCTGAACGGCGAGACGTTTATCGCGCATCGGGTTTCGCTCGGGAATTCAAATCGAAATACCGTTGACGTCGTCATGCTGAGGTCGTACGACCTGGCCACAAACTTCCTGGCCAGCTTGAATCGGCCGATGGTCGCAATTGCACTCGCAGCCATTTTTCTCGGAACAATTTTCGTATTCCTGATCTCGCACACGTTCACACGCCCCATCGCGGAACTGGTGTCCGGCGTGCGTGCGCTGGGAAAGGGAGACTTTTCCTACCCGCTTCATACCGAGGGGAAGGACGAGATTGCGGAGTTGACCGGCGCATTCGACACGATGCGGAAGAACCTGGGTGAATCGCAGTCGCGGCTGGCCAACGCAGCCCGCATGGAGGGCATCGGGCAGCTTGCCGGAGGTGTCGCGCACGATTTCAACAACCTGATTACCATCATCAAGGGCTACACGGAGCTGCTCATGTTGAAACTTTCGCCGGACGATCCGGCGGCAGGATTCGCGGAGCAGATCCGGAAGGCGGGAGACCGCGCAGCTTCCGTCACCCGGCAACTGCTGGCATTCAGCCGCAAGCAGGTCGTGCAGCCGGACGTGATCGATCTCAACGCTGTCGCCCTGGGCATGGAGAAGATGCTCAAGGTCCTGATCGGCGAAGACATCGAATTCAAAATCACAAGCGAAGCGGACCTGCGCAAGGTGTTCGCCGATCCCGGACAGCTCGAACAGGTGCTGCTGAACTTGGCGGTTAACGCTCGCGATGCCATGCCCAAGGGCGGCAAGATCAGCATTGTCACGACCAACGTGGATGTGAACCCCGAAGCGGTCCATGCTTCGATTGGCGATCCGGACAAAGGGCTATACGTAAGGCTGTCGTTCACGGACTCCGGCGGTGGCATGTCCGCGGAAACTGCTGCCAAAGTCTTCCAGCCATTTTTCACGACCAAAGAAACCGGCAAAGGCACCGGCTTGGGACTGGCGATTATTTCCGGCATCGTGAAGCAGGCGGGCGGATTCATCGTGCTGACCAGCGAATTGGGCCGGGGATCCACGTTCGATATCTATTTGCCGGAAACCGAGCGGGCGGCGAGCGCGACTTCGGTTGCGCGCACCACTGGCGCTACTGCATTTCGAGGCGCCGGCGTCGTATTGCTGGTCGAGGATGAGGATGCGCTGCGCGCACTCGGGCGGGAAGCCTTGCGCATGCGCGGTTTCGAAGTACTGGAAGCCCGCAACGGCCGGGAAGGAATTGAAGTCTTCCAGGCCAATACCGGCAGGGTCGACTTGGTGGTCACCGACGTTGTCATGCCGCAACTGAGTGGCGTGGACCTGGTGGAGCGGCTACGGACGCTCGATCCAAAGCTGAAGGTGCTGTTCATCTCCGGCTACACCGACCGCATTGACGAGATTGAAAAGTCCGGCGCCAGGTTGCTGCAAAAGCCGTTTACGCCGGACCAGTTGTCGCGCGCGGTCACCGAAGTAATCGGCGGCGCGCAAGCCACAGCGGCGGCCGCTCCCGCGTAAGCGTCACACCGGAGGTATAATCGTTGCGGAGGCCTTGCGATGAACTCCCGCAGCGACATCCTGGCCCGGCCCCGTGCGGAGGTGAAGACCAATCCGCACGATTCCCGCCCTAACCTCTTCGGCGGCGACTAGCTCCTCTTCCTCGCTGGATTTCCGAATTCCCGTTCGGAGCATCTCAACCCACGCGCGAGCGTGCCAGCGGGTCGCCAGTAATGAGTAACAAGTAACAAGTACTGAGAGGCTGGCGGCCAACAGAAGAGGACATCATGAGCACCGCTACTGAACCCAAGATTGGTCCCCGCATCCTGACCGAGCTTCCCGGACCCAACGCGCGCCGCGTGCTGGAGGCCGATAAGACATACATCTCGCCGTCGTACACCCGTTCCTATCCGCTCGTGGCCAAGCGCGGCCGCGGCGTAATGATCGAGGACGTGGACGGCAACGAGTTCCTCGACTTCGCCGCCGGCATTGCCGTCTGCTCCACCGGTCACTGCCATCCCAAGGTGGTCGCGGCCATCCAGAAGCAGGCGGCCGAACTGATCCACATGTCGGGCACCGACTTCTATTACGAGAACATGATCACCCTCGC
>JBOGLI010000875.1:0-2026 GCA_050746165.1 Terriglobales bacterium
GATCTCGTGCTCGGTGTCGCGCGATTTCTTCATATGGCGGCGCACCCTCAGGTACATGGCTACTCCGGCCCATGCCAGCGCCACGAACGACAGCACCAGAATGACATACAGGACCTTGATCAGCACTGCGAGACAGGATATCAGAGGGGAGTGCTGAGTGCTTAGTGCCGAGTGTGCAGGAAGAAATCCAAGCTCAGCACTGAGTACTCGGCACTAAGCACTTGTTCGACCCGCGCGCGCGCAGCCTGTAAAATTAGAATTACTTCTGAGGAAATTTTTTCGCAATGCCTGACGTGCCCGAACGACGCGACGAACGATTCGACCCGCAGCCTATCGACCGCAAGTGGCAGGAGCGCTTCGACTCCGATCCGGCCCTTTACCGCGCCGAACCGCCTTCCAGCGGCAAGGCGAAGTTCTACGTCCTGGAGATGCTTCCGTACCCCAGCGGCGCGCTGCACATGGGACACGTGCGCAACTATTCCATCGGGGATGCGCTCGCCCGTTACATGTGGATGCGCGGCTACAACGTTCTCCATCCGATGGGCTGGGACTCGTTCGGTCTGCCCGCCGAAAATGCCGCGATCAAGGCGCAAGTGCAGCCGCGCGAGTGGACGCTGCGCAACATCGCGCACATGAAATCGCAGATGAAGCGGCTCGGCTTCGCCTACGACTGGGAGCGCGAGGTCACTACCTGTCTGCCCGAGTACTACCGCTGGAACCAGTGGTTCTTCTTGAAGCTGTACGAGAAGGGACTGGCGTATCGCAAGAAGAGCAAGGTGAACTGGTGTCCGGACTGCGCGACCGTGTTGGCGAACGAGCAGGTGGTGGGCGGCTGCTGCTGGCGGAACGAAACCACGACGGTCGAGCAGCGCGAACTGGAGCAGTGGTTCCTGCGCATCACCAACTACGCCGACGAACTGTTGCGCGACATCGATCAGCTCGAGGGCTGGCCGGAAAAAGTCCGCACCATGCAGCGCAACTGGATCGGGCGCTCCGAGGGCGCGGAGGTGGAGTTCGAAGTGGCGCCGATCGAAGCAACTACCCCGGGTAAGCCAACAGAAGGCTTACCCGGGGCACCCAAAATCAAAGTCTTCACGACGCGCATCGACACTATCTATGGCGCGACCTCGATCCAGCTCGCGCCGGAGCATCCGCTGGTCGCCGATCTGGTCGCAAGCAGCCCGGAAGTTGCCGCCGGCGTCGACCGCATGTTGACCGAGCAGCGCCGCGCCCGCGAGGCCGGCGATGTCGGCTCGATCGAGAAGCACGGCGTCGCGACCGGTCGGTTTGCCATTAATCCCTTCAATGGCGAGAAGATTCCGATTTGGGTGGCAAATTACATCCTGCTGGACTACGGCACCGGCGCGATCATGTCGGTCCCGGCGCACGACGAGCGCGACTACGAATTTGCGACCAAGTACGGGCTCGATATCCGCGTCGTGGTTCTGCCGCGGAAAGAAGGGCAAACGGATGCCGAGAAGGAATCGGACGCTACCATTCCGTACGGCGGCACCGAATCGATCCTCATCAATTCAGGGCCGTTCAGCGGGCTCGGCTGCGAAGAAGCGATGGTCAAGATGGCTGCGTACGCACAGGAGCACGGCTTCGGCAAACCGACCGTCACCTTCCGCCTGAAGGACTGGGGCATTTCACGCCAGCGTTACTGGGGCACACCCATCCCGATGCTGTACTGCGCGAAGTGCGGCGTGGTGCCGGTGCCGGAGAATCAGCTTCCCGTTGTGCTTCCGGAAAATGTGGAGATCACGCTCGCCGGCGGATCGCCGCTGGGCAAAGTTGAAGACTGGGTGAATACGTCGTGCCCGAAGTGTGGCGGGAAGGCGCGCCGCGAAACCGACACGATGGACACGTTCGTCGATTCATCCTGGTACTTTTACCGCTACACGGACGCGCGCAACGATCGCGCGCCCTTCGACAGCGCGGCGGCGAATTACTGGTTCGAGATCTACCAGTACATCGGCGGCGTCGAACACGCCATCCTGCACCTGATTTATTCGCGCTTCTGGAC
>JBOGLI010000876.1:0-4832 GCA_050746165.1 Terriglobales bacterium
GTGCAAAGCATCCTCGTTTCAATTGATCCTGCGGGAAACCCGGCTCCCACGATCGCTGGTGCATTGAGTGCGAACGCTCGCTACGTGACCTTCTTAAACTACATCCGCGATTTGTGTTTGGGTGCGCCGACAGGTTGCGTGCCCGCCACGATTCGTTATGCTGCTGATCCTCTTCCTCACGCCAGTACCCCTAGTCCAGGGAATCCTAGCAATAACGGCAGGTACATACCTGCACTATTAGGGACGAATACCTGCAGCATATCGGGATGTGCAAGTGAGCTCGATTTCTACGATTCCTGCGTCGGGGCTCCTCCCGGTTGTACGCAGAGCGAGCAGAATCTCGTGTCCGCATCGAATCCCGCACCCGACCTGGACGGAATCACACCGGACGGAAGGTACGTAGCCTACACGCTCCCGACTCTCTCTTCCCAAGGTTTTGTGTTCGACACGTGCGCGGGTGCTCCTCCCGGATGTGCGCCGGCGCCTTCCCTGATTAATGCAGGACCTGTGTCGACGCAAAGCATGAGCGCCGATGCCAGGTATTGGGTGTACAGCACTCAAAACATAGTCTCCGTCGCCAAGCCTGAAGTCTTTCTGCATGATTCATGTTTGGGAGCAGCGTCGGGCTGTGTTCCGTCTGACGTTCTGTTATCAGATCCGGCAAACTGGTGCACTGAGTCCTCCATCAGCAGCGATGCTCAATACGCGGCGTACACATGCGACACTTCCGCGGGCAAACAGTTGTACCTGCAAAAGACATGCGCTGGGATCGTGGGGGCCTGTACGACGGATGTGACGACAATCGCCGTCGACAGTACGACCGTCCTGCCTACGTCCCAAATCTGGCCAAAAGTCAGTAACGGCGGACGGTATGTAATGTTCAACGCGGGCACCAGCGCCGTTGGGTCCTCAGGCGGGCCATTGCCAATGGGCTACGTGTTCGACAGTTGTATTGGATCGAGCAGTGCGTGCACTCCTCGGACGCAACCGGTTTGCGTCGATGCATCCGGAACAGTTGCGAACAACGGTTGCACTATCGATGCGATCAGCGCTGACGGCATGTACATCCTCTTTGGAACCCGTTCAACGAACCTCGGAGCATCGTTCGGTATGTACCTGGCGAACAATCCGCTGCACTAACGTTGTAAAGCGCAGGTGTGGTGACAACTTAGAGCCCAGTTTTAGATACAGGCCCTCGCCGTTTCCCACTTTGACGTCACGATCCGGATAGCGCGCTGGTTGGTTCCAGCCTATGCTCGCCCGTATGATGGAAACGATCATGACGAGCACGAAGCCGCTCCCGCGTAGCCTTGGGCCGGAGCAATTCTGGAATGCTGTTGTGGAGCGGGATCGCCGCTACCGCCAGCTCTTTGTCTATGGCGTGCGCTCCACCGGTGTTTATTGCCGCCCGACCTGCCCTTCGCGGCGGCCTAACCGCGGCCAGGTATCATTCTTTGCCGGACCAGAAGCGGCAGAGCGAGCCGGATTCCGCGCCTGCCGCCGCTGTCAGCCGAAGGACATTGCAGCGCGTGACGTGCGCACGACGGCCGTGCAGCGCGTCTGCCGCGAGATCGACGCTCATCTCGACGAACCGGTTCGCCTCGGCGCCCTCGGCAAGCTGGCCGGCGTCAGCCCGGCGCATTTGCAGCGCAGCTTCCGCCACGTGCTGGGAATTTCGCCACTGCAATACGCCCGCGCCCGCCGCGTCCTGCTGCTGAAAGCGGGCCTGAAGCGCGGGGACGACGTCACCAGCGCCATGTACGACGCCGGATTCGGCTCGAGCAGCCGCCTCTACGAGCACGCCTCGGGAGAACTCGGCATGACTCCGGCCACCTATCGGAAGGGCGGCGCCGGGATGACGATCCGGTACTCCATCGTCTCCACGGAACTCGGGCGCCTGCTGGTTGCGACAACCGAACGCGGGGTCTGCGCCGCTCGCTTCGGCGACTCCTCGCGCGCACTGCTTAGCGAGCTTCGCAGCGAGTTCCCGGTTGCCGAGATCGAGGAGAACGTCACCGGCAACAGTTCGCTTGTGCAGCGCGTGGTTGCTTGTGCTGAAGGGCATGCGGTCGATCCCGACATCCCGCTCGACATCCGCGGCACCGCGTTCCAGGCGAAGGTCTGGGAGACGCTGCGGAAAATACCGCGCGGCGAAACGCGCAGCTATGCCGACATCGCGAAAGCCATCCGCGAGCCGAAGGCGGTGCGTGCCGTGGCGAATGCCTGCGCCTCGAACCCGGTCGCGGTGGTCATTCCCTGCCACCGCATCGTGCGCTCCGACGGCGCGCCGGGCGGCTACCGCTGGGGAATAGAGCGTAAAGAAAAGCTGCTGAAACGCGAGCGAGCGTAACGGCCGCTCGTGACATCGACGCCCCCACGTGCGAGACTCTACACTTTGCTCGCATCGCGGGGACTCATGCGTAAATTGATCTTCGTAGCCATCGTAATGTGCCTGCTCGCGCCGGCGTGTTTGGCAGCAACACGCCAAGTGGTGTCGTTCGACCAAGGTTGGAAGTATCACCGCGGCGAAGTCGCGAACGCGTCGGCGATGAAATTCGCCGAGAGCGAATGGGAAGCCATCTCTCTTCCGCACACGTGGAACACCGATCACGATCCGCCACAAGCCGGCTACTATCGCGGACCGGGCTGGTATCGGAAGACATTCGACGCTCCACGGCAGTGGCGCGGCCGGCGCGTGTTTATCCGGTTTGGCGCGGCGAGCCTGGTGGCGCAGGTCTTCTTGAACGGACAGGAACTCGGCGAGCATCGCGGTGGTTTCGCCGCCTTCGTTTTTGAGTTGACGCCGCACCTGCGCTTCGGCGCGCACAACGTCCTCGCCGTGCGCGTGGACAACTCGCATCGCGAAGACGTCGTGCCGTTGGGCGGCGACTTCACGGTGTTCGGCGGGCTGTACCGTTCGGCCGAGCTGATCGTCACCGGTCCGGCGTGCATCACTCCGCTCGACCACGGCTCGCCCGGAGTTTTTATCCGGCAGCAGAACGTCAGCGACGCATCGGCGGATGTCGAAGTCACGGCAGAAGTCTCGAACGAAACGGCATCCAAGAAGGAATTCGAGGTGCGGGTCACCGTGCGAGATGCGCAGCGCGAGGTTGCCTCCTCTTCGCGTGGACGGCTGAACGTCGCGCCGGGCGAAACGCAGCCGGTGACCGAACGGCTCTCGATCAGTCACCCCCATTTGTGGAACGGCACCGCCGATCCGTATCTCTATTCGGTGGATGTCGAACTGCTGGATCATGGCAAGACCATCGATTTAGTCGAACAGCCGCTGGGGCTGCGCTATTTCCGCTTCGATCCGCAACAAGGTTTCTTTCTCAACGGCAAACATCTCGAGCTGCACGGCGTGGACCGCCACCAGGATTTCGCGGAAGTGGGTTGGGCGATCGGCACCAAAGAGCAGGACATCGACATGCGCCTGATGCGCGAAATGGGCGTCAATGCCGTGCGTCTCGCGCATTACCAGCACGCGCAATATTTCTACGATTTATGCGACCGCAACGGCCTGGTCGTGTGGGCGGAACTGCCAATGGTGGATTGGGTGCGCGACAGCGATGCGTTCCGCGAAAACGTGCGCCAGCAGCTCACGGAACTCATTCGCCAGAACCTGAACCATCCGTCGATCCTGATGTGGAGCCTCTATAACGAGCCCAGCCCCACGAACACGGTGGACGTCGCGGCCGTGGTTGCCGGATTGAAAGACCTGGCGAAGCAGGAGGACCCGACGCGTCCGACCACCGGCGCGCTCAGCATCGACGGCATCGAGAAGCTGCACGCGGTCGGCGAACTCAATGACCTGCTGGCACTCAACGTGTACCCGGGCTGGTACATCGAGTCGCCGGCTGATATGGGACCGATCCTCGACAAGTGGAACGCCGCTTACGGATCCCGCGGCATCATTGTCAGCGAGTACGGCGCCGGGGCGAGTATTCACCAGCACCAGCAGGATTTCGCAGTGCGCAGCGGCCGCGTGCCCAATAACTGGCATCCCGAGGAGTGGCAGTCGATCGTCCACGAAGAAAATTATCGGCAGATTCACCAGCGGCCGTTCGTCTTCGGGTCGTTCGTATGGAACATGTTCGATTTCGCCAGCGCCGGGCGCAAGGAAGGCGACACGTTCGGGATTAACGACAAGGGACTGGTCACACGCGATCGCCGCGTGCGCAAAGACGCGTACTTCTTCTACCAAGCGAACTGGACGGACGCTCCGATGGTGTATATCACGAGCCGGCGCGACGTCGAGCGCAGCACGCCTGAAACTCCCGTGAAAGTATTATCGAACTGCGCGTCGGTGTCATTGACGGTGAATGGAAAGTCATACGACGCGGCCGCACCCAATGACCTGCATGTATTCCGCTGGGAACACGTTCCGCTCGCGGAGGGGGCGAACCACGTGGAGGCCGTCGCGAACTGCGGATCCCGCACGGTTCGCGACGACGTCACTTGGCAGTACCGGGCAAAACAGCCGTAGCCGTTATGCCGCGCTGGGATGGTCCTGTTGTTTCTTTTCCGTGCGGCGGCTGGTGCGCAGCTTGCGCCGGTACCCACCCTCGAGTCCGCGCAACATCTTCTCCGGATTGAGGTGGCGTGGCGGCGTACAGGCGGTGAGGGTCTGTCCGGGACGGTCCTCGGGACAGCTCAGCCGCGCGCGGTCCTTGATCTCCTTCATGCGCTCGACGGGAAACAGCTTCACGGCGCGGAGTTCATCCCAATCGGTAAACCAGCCGTGGCGCTGCCGGTGATTCACAATGGCGCGGGCGACGGTGACGTTCACGCCCGGCAGTTGGGTCAGCATCTTCTCGTCGGCGGTATTAAGG
>JBOGLI010000877.1:0-3373 GCA_050746165.1 Terriglobales bacterium
ATGCGTCACCGCGCCATGTGACGAGCCCTTGCGTGAAATCCACCTCAATGACCTGCCCCGGAACCCAGAACTTGCCGGAGGCCTGCTCCCGTAGCCGATTCACGAGTTCCGGCTGCTCGATGCAGAGGAACCCGTTGTTGAAGGCGTTGCGCAGATATGTCTGCGAGAACGACGCGGCGATCACCAGCGGGATGCCCTTGGCCTTGAGCGCTGTCACCGCCTGTTCGCGGCTCGACCCGGTGCCGAAATTCGCGCCCCCGACGATGATATCGCCGGCGTTAATTGTCTTCGGCAGGTCGGGGTCATAATTGTCGAAGATGACCGCGGCCATCATTTCCGGCGTCATGTCGTCGCGATAGGTGTAACTGCCGGCGTAAATTCCGTCGGTGTTCAGGTTGTCTTTGTTGAGGAACACCATTCGGCCGCGCACACTCTCGGGGAAACCGGGAAGGATCTCGACCAGATCAGAACGGGTCGAAGTCGTGAGGGGAGTGTAGCGCTTCGACAAAACAAAAGGTCCCTCGACTCCGGTCGCCGCGGCGACCTCCGCTCGGGATGACAAATGGTTGAGAGTTGCGGGAGAGCAAATGTAGCCGGCCACCGCGCTTGCCGCGACCACGGCGGGTGAAGCGAGATAGCACTGCGCTTCGCGCGAGCCCATGCGTCCTTTGAAGTTGCGATTGGTGGCCGATAATCCGACTTCGCCCGGTTCGAGCAGACCGATGCCCATCCCGATGCAGGGCCCGCACCCGGCGGGAAGGGTAATCGCGCCTGCGTCCTGTAGAGCCTTCCACGTTCCGTTCTGTTCCGCCTGTTCCTGCACGCGCTGGCTCGCTGCGCCGAGGTAAAACTTCACTGTTCCCGCGACTGTCTTTCCGCGAACGACTTCCGCCGCCGCTTCCAGATCTTCCAGCCGCGCATTGGTGCAGGAAAGAAGGTAGGCCTTCTGGATCGCGATCCTTTTATGTTCCAGTGCCGATAGTGAGGACATCGTCTGCACCGTGTCCGGTCCGCTGACGTGCGGCGCGAGCGCGCCCAAATCGAGCGTAATTCGCCCGGCGTACTCGGCATCGGGATCCGGGCGTGTAGGACAGCCGCCCTCGGCTGTCGCCCATCGTTCCAGATCATCTTCCGAATAGCGCTCCGGTTCTCCGCGCGCAACCCGCTCGGCACGATGCGCGCGCAGCCACTCGATGGTGATCGCGTCGCAAGGGAACCACCCGACCAGGGCGCCCCATTCGGTGCTCATGTTGGAGATGGTCAGCCGCGCATCCATCGAGAGCGACGCGACGCCCGGGCCGCTGAACTCGACGGCCGCGTTCAGCACCTCATCGTTGTAAAGGCCGCAGAGGGCGACGATCACGTCCTTGCCGCTTACGCCCGGCGCCAGCTTCCCTTCGAGCACCACCTGGATCGTTCGCGGAATCTGCCACCAGAACTCGCCCGTGGCCCAGATCGCGGCGGCGTCGGTGCGGACGACGGGTGTTCCAACTGCGCCGAGCGCGCCGTACATATTCGAGTGCGAGTCGCTGGCGACGACGAACGATCCGGGCGTGACATAGCCGCGCTCGCACATGATCTGGTGTCCGATGCCCGCGCCCGCCGGATAGAAGTCGATCTGGTGCTCGCGCGCGAAGGACTCGATGGAGCGGTACTTCTTCAAGTTGTCTTCCGACTGGTTCTGAATGTCGTGGTCGAGGGTGAAGACCGGCTGGCGTGGATTCGCGATAAGCGCCGCACCGATACTCTTGAACTTTTTCATGACCGCCGAGGTGTTGTCGTGCGTCATGACGTGCTTGGGGCGAATGGAGACGAAGTCGCCGGCGCGCAGGGGACGCTTGGGTCCTTCCGCGAGGTGCTCCTGCGCGATTTTTTCAGTGACAGTCTGCGGCATGGGAGTAATAAGTAATGAGTAATAAGTAACGAGCGAATACCTTCACGCTCCCGCCTCGGCGCTCTGCTCCACCTTTTTCGCCCGCAGCAGCTTCATCAACCCGCCGACGGTGTCCAGTCGTTCGAGGTTCCAAACGGCTTCCCATATTCTTTTGATTGCCGGCTTGCTCATCACCGGCGCGGCCAGCGCCGCGAACTTCTCTTCAATTTCCTTGTCGGTGAGAGGATTGCGCGGGTCGCCCTTGGGATAATCGAGCTGCCGGGTGAATTCCTTTCCGTCCGTCGTGCGGATTGTGACCACCACGCGCTGCAGGGCGGGAAAGACTTTCTCGATCTCGGGGTCGGCGACGACTACCACCTTCTTTAGTTGCGCGCGCACGGTCGGGTCCATGATCTTCTGCATGGTGAACTGCGCGGGCGTAACTTGCCGGTCCACCAGCGCCGCGGCAATCACGTAGGGCAGCGAGTGGTCGGCGGTTTCCTTCGTGTGCGGATCGTACTTGCTCGGGTCACTGAGGATATCGGCGGCACGAGCGAGGGAACGGATCGTGACCTTCTCCACCTGCTCGGGGCGAAGATCATGTTCGTGCACCAAATCCAGCGTCGCGGAGATGGGTGCGTGAGTCAGCGCTTCGGTGGGAAAGAACTTCATGCCGCATTGCGTGATGCGCCACGACTGGCCTAACCCGTCCGTTAACACGTCCAGCTTCCATTCGGGGCCGAAGCAGTGGGTCAGGCCCTCTTTGCCGTCGACAACGTGCTCGGGCCCGGTGTAGCCCTGCTCGGCCAAAAGCGCAGCGAGCACGCCTGACTGCGTGGCCATGGGATCGACAGTGTTCTTCATCATGGTCAGCTTGCCCGCGGTCACGGCGCCTAGCGTGGCCTGACGGGAAGCCGAGATTCCAATCGCGTGCTGGATCTGCTCCCAGCCGAGCTTCAGCGCGCGTCCCGCGACAATCGGCGAAACAAACGCTGTCAGCGTCGCGTGATGCCACCCGCGTTCGCGGATACCGGGAAACGCGGCCTCGCAGAAGCGGCATTCGAATTCGTGTCCCAGGACCAGCCCGACGATCAATTCGCGGCCGTCCGCCTGCGCGCGCTCGCAGCAGGCTAGCGCTGCTGGAAAGATATCCGATGGGTGCGAGGGGTCCTGCTTCCAATAGATGTCGTTGTAGTCCTGGCAGCGGATCATCAACGCATTCGCGAGCGAGGCCGAGACCGCGTCCACCTTCCGCCCGGTGCCGATGATGGTGCACAGGCCGCGTCCGGCGATTTCGTCGAGGACGGTTAACGCCAACGTGACGTCATGCTGCTGGAAACCGCCCAGTGCGCAGCCGAGCGAATCGAGCAGGAAGCGCTTGGCCTGGTAGATAGCGTCGTCGGAGAGATCTTCGAACTTCAGGTTGGCGGCGAATTGGGAGATGGGGGCAGTGATCGTCATATAAATAAGTGGTCAGTGATCAGTGGTCAGTGATCAGCA
>JBOGLI010000878.1:0-1688 GCA_050746165.1 Terriglobales bacterium
TTCCTGGACCGCGCAGGCCGAAGCCATTGCAGAAGTTCTGCCCGACCTCGTGCTTGCTTCGGTGCCGTACCAATCCGAATCGGTTATCGAGATCCTGAAGACCGGCGTGCCCGTGCTCCTGCTTGCGCCCCGCTCTCTCGACGACATCTACAAGGACATCGCCATGATTGCCGGCGTCATGGGCGTGCCGGATCGCGCCGAGTCGGTCATTCACGAGATGAAGGGCGCCCTTTTGCAGGTCGAGGCGCGCACCGCTCATCTGCCGCGGGTGCGCGTCTTCTGCGAAGAATGGGGTAAGCCGATCATCGCGTCGCAGCCTTGGGTGGCGGAACTGATTCGCGCCGCGGGCGGCATTCCCATCGGCGAACCCGGACGCACCATCGACCCGGAGGCGATTCGCACCGCCGAACCCGATGTCCTGATCGCCTCGTGGTGCGGCGCCGGCAACCGTGTTCCGCTGGAGAAGATCGCGCGCGACCGCCAATGGCTGTCAACGCCCGCCGCGCTCAACGCCCGCTTTTATTGCATCAACGATGAACTGCTGAACACTCCCGGTCCGTCGTTAATGGGCGGACTTCGCGCCATCGCTCACGCGATCCATCCCGACCTCTTCCCCGCCGTTCCCGGCATCCGCTCCATCGCAGCAGTGGCACCGTAGAGATTGTGGGCCCCGGCACCCTCGCCGGGGCGGCGTGTTCTCTGACACGGAATCATTGGGCCTGCGGGCGCCCACGCCCGCACGATAAAGAGTCTCGATCCTAAACCCTGTGCTTAAATAGCTTCATGCCTGTCGCCACCGACCTGCTGCGCGACCTCGAATCCGAGGCGCCAACGCTCTCCCCCGAGGCGCTGATGAACCGCATCTGCGCTCGTCTCGCGGAACTCCCGAATTTCAATTGGGTCGGTTTCTACCTGCTCGCCCAGGAAGCGTGTCACAAAGTTCTGCTGCTCGGCCCGTATGTCGGCGCGCCCACTTCGCACATCAAGATCGCACTCAACCAGGGCATCTGCGGGGCAGCCGTTTCGCAGGGACAAACGATCGTAGTCGACGACGTCAACTCTGACCCGCGCTATCTTGCCTGCTCGCTGGAAACAAAATCCGAGATCGTTTCTCCCATTCGCGTCCGCGGCGAAGTCGTCGGCGAGATCGACATCGACAGCCACGCCCACGCTGCCTTCGGTCCCGAGGAGCGCCGACTGGTCGAGCGTTGTGCCGAGCTCGTCGGACAGGCCTTCGAGCGCCAATGAAACGCGTCGTCGCCGGCTTCATCGTCCAGAACGGAAAAGTGCTCATCTGCCAGCGCACGCAGTACCAGGCAATGGCGCTGAAGTGGGAATTCCCCGGCGGCAAGATCGAGCCCGGCGAGCAGCCACGCGCCGCCCTGCGCCGCGAACTGGAAGAGGAACTCGGAATCGAAGCCATTGTCGGCGACGAACTCGTCCGCATCCGCCACACTTACAAGAACGGTGGCGCGGTCGAGCTACGCTTCTTTTTAGTGGAAGCCTTTCAAGGCGAGATTGAAAACCGCATCTTCAAGGACGTGCAGTGGGTCGGCCGTAAAGACCTTCCGAAATACGATTTTTTAGAAGCCGATGCGGGACTGGTGAAGGACATCGCGGCGGGAAAGATCTTCTAAATTCCACGATGCAGGAGCCAGAGATTCTCGTCATCCGCGACTTTCCTGGAC
>JBOGLI010000879.1:0-4747 GCA_050746165.1 Terriglobales bacterium
GTGCAGTGCCTGTGGACGGTGCTGCTCTGCGTTTCCGGTTCTTACAGCCAGTTGCTCGACTACATCATCTTCGCGGAGCTGGTTTTCTACATCCTGACCATCGCCGGATTGTTTGTGCTGCGCTTCAAGCAGCCGGATGCGCCGCGGCCCTATAAGACCTGGGGATATCCGGTTCTGCCCGCGCTCTACATCGTCATGGCGGCATGGATTTGTCTTGTATTATTGCGTTACAAACCCCAGTACACGTGGCCGGGTCTGGTCCTGGTTCTGCTCGGCATTCCGGTGTACCTGCTGTGGTCGCGCAAATCGGCAAAGCAAATCCCGGCGGAAACGGAACCGGTCTCCTGAGCGGCGGACGCTCTACGGCGCGGCAAATTCGAAATCGGCTGTCGGCCAGGGCGCATAGAGCGAGTCGAGGTAAAAAGGAACTGCATGGCGAGCAAACTTTTTGCGACCAAGCCCATCGGCACGATCATGGCCGAGGCGGAGGTCGAAGGGGAGCAGACGCTGAAGCGCGCGCTGGGGCCCATCAATCTCATCACCCTCGGCATCGGAGCCATCATCGGCGCCGGTATCTTCGTCCTCACCGGCCAGGCTGCCGCGATGTATGCAGGCCCGGCCATCATGTTGTCCTACGTTCTCGCGGGACTCGGCTGTGTTTTTGCCGGCCTGTGCTATGCCGAGTTCGCTTCGATGATCCCCATCGCGGGATCGGCCTATACCTACGGTTATGCCACGCTGGGCGAGATTTTTGCCTGGATCATCGGCTGGGACCTGATTTTGGAGTATGCCTTTGGCGCTGCGACGGTTGCCTCGGGTTGGAGCAGCACCCTGGTGGCGTTTCTGCAAGATTACGGCATCAGTTTGCCGCCGCAGATCTGCGACACACCCGGTACGGTGTGGGTGAAGTACGCAACTCCGCCGAGCACGACACCTTACTGGCAGCCGCTTAGCACGGTGCAAACCGTCCTGACGAGCGGCCACGTCGATTGGCACACGCTGCAACACGTGACCGCGGTGTTCAACCTGGTGGCGTTCCTGGCGATCATCGCCGTGACGATCATCCTCATCATTGGGATCAAGGAATCAGCCAACTTCAATACGTTTATCGTATTCGTCAAACTAATCGCGGTCATAACATTCATCATCGTGGCCGGCATGTACGTGATGGCCCATCATGCCGAGGCGGCCGCGAACTGGGCGGTCTTCATTCCCCCCAATCAAGGCCACTTCGGCGCGTATGGCTGGTCGGGTATAGCGCGAGCGGCCGGCGTGGTGTTCTTTGCCTATATCGGGTTCGACGCGGTCTCCACCGCGGCCCAGGAGGCAAAGAATCCGCAGAAGGACATGCCGATCGGCATTCTTGGATCGCTGGTGATCTGCACCGTTCTTTACCTGCTGGTTTCCGGTCTTCTGACGGCCACCGTCAATTACACGCAGCTGAATATTGGCGCTCCGGTTTCGCTGGCGATCCGGCACACAGGCGTGAAATGGGGCAGCTACGTAGTGAACGCGGGCGCGCTCGCCGGCCTGAGTACGGTGATGCTGGTGATGTTGCTGGGCCAATCGCGTGTCTTCTATTCCATGGCGCACGACGGACTGTTGTGGAAGTGGGCAGGCGAAATCCATCCCAAGTTCCGCACTCCGTGGAAGTCCACCGCCATCACCGGGATCTGCGTTGCGTTCATCGGCTCGCTGGTGCCGATCGGCGATCTCGGTCAGATGGTTTCCATCGGCACGCTCATGGCGTTTGTGATTGTCTGTGCCGGCATCTGGATGATGCGCAGGAAGCGGCCAGACGCTCCGCGCCCGTTCCGAACGCCGTGGGTCCCATTCGTGCCAATCATGGGCATCATCATCGCTCTGCTCCTGATGCTCGCACTGAACTTCGCGACGTGGATCCGGCTGGTGGTCTGGCTGATCATCGGCATGGTCGTATATTTCAGCTACGGCCAGAAACACAGCAAAGTCCAATTGGGGACGTCGGCGCCGGTCGAGGGCCCACCCGAAGGCGATACCTACACCGAACCAGTCAATCGCAAGTAGCAACGAGATACGACACACGAGGCCCGGGGCGTCACAGCCTCGGGCCTTTTGCTTGCGTTACAATCGCGGGCTCGGAAAAACGGCGCATGGAACATGGCTCATGGCGCATGGAAAAATGCGCAAGCCATTTGCCGTGAGCCGTGAGCCCTGAGCCTTGCGCCAATCGTTATGAGACGTTTCCGCAATCTCCGCTGGATCGCCCTCGCCCTCGCCGCGCTGTTTGTGCTCGGCACGGTGGGCTTTCACTACATCGAGGGCTGGCCGTGGTTCGACGCCTTCTACATGGTGCTGATCACGGTCACGACCATCGGCTACACGGAGGTGCATCCGCTTTCGACTTACGGCCGGTACTTTAATGTCGCCGTTATCATCGTTGGCGTTGGCCTGGTTGCACTGGCAATCGGGACGCTGGCGCAAGTGCTGATAGAATTCGAACTTCTCAACGTATTCGGAAGGCGTCGCATGGAGCGCGAAATCGAGCGCCTGCACGGGCACTACATCATCTGCGGCGCGGGACGCGTGGGACGCAGCACCGCCCGCGAACTTTCCCAGCGCCACGCGCCGTTCGTCATTATCGAGACCACGCAGGCGAAGCTGGAAGGACTGCCCGACACTTACCTGACGCTGATCGGCGATGCCACCAAAGAGGCGACGCTGCGGCAGGCGGGAGTCACGCAGGCGGTCGGGCTGGTTGCGGCCACGACCACGGACGCCACCAACCTCTATATCGTGATGACCGCGCGGGGCATTAATCCCAAGCTGAAGATCATCGCGCGTGCCAGCGAAGAGGACGCCGAGAAGCACCTGAAGACCGCCGGCGCCGACATGGTCATCTCGCCCTACCACTTTGCCGGACACCGCATCGCGCAGTCGTTCCTGCGGCCGAACGTCCTCGATTTCCTCGATTCGGCGACGGTGAAGATCGGCGTGGATTTGGAAATCGCCGAGGTGCAGATCCGTCCGGCGTCGCGCTACGTCGGGCAGACGTTCCGGGAATCGAAGATGCGCCACGATTTCGGCCTGATCGTGCTGGCCGTCAAACGCGACGGGAATATGCAGTTCAACCCCGGCCCCGAGGATCGCATGAATGCCGGAGACTTCCTGATCGCCATTGGAGAATCGGCGGGATTGCGGAAACTGGAAGAAGCGGCGGGAAAAACAAATTAAGAATGAAGAAGTCAGAATGAAGAATGCAAACAGCGGTGCGGGAGACCTTCATTCTTCATTCTAACTTCTTCATTCTTCATTTCTCGAATATGAAGATCACGACTGCTTCCGAGATGCGCGAGATCGACCGCCGCACCAGCGCCGAGTTCGGGGTGCCTTCGCTCATCCTGATGGAGAACGCCGGGAGCGGTGTCGCCGAATATGTGTTGAGGCGGTATCCGCGCGCTGAATCGGTTGGCGTGATTTGTGGAAAAGGTAATAACGGGGGCGACGGATTCGTCGCCGCACGCAAACTGCTCGAGGCAGGGAAGCGGGTCTCGGTGCTTCTTCTCGCCGATCCCGGCGAGGTGAAAGGCGATGCCGCGGCTATGCTCCAGCGCCTGCCGTTGCAGCCCATCGTAGTCCGTAGCGAGGCCGAACTTGAGAGCGTGGAAGCAACAGATTGCTTCGAATCGGAGCTGTTGCTGGACAGTATCTTAGGGACAGGGTTTAAACCTCCGGTTGAAGGTTTGTACGCGGCTGCGATTGGGCGAATGAATCGAGGGGCGCGGGACAAGGGGCAGGGGACAAGGGACACCGGACCGGCTCCGGTCATTGCCATCGATATTCCCAGCGGCGCTTCGTCCGACGCCTTTTCTGAAACTGAAACAGAAACTGAAACTGTCTGCCGGGCGGATGCGATTGTCACGTTCACCGCACCGCGTCCCGCGCATGTCTTCGGCGAACTTACTCGCGGGGAGACCGTGGTAGTTCCGATTGGTTCGCCGCCGGAGGCCGTTCAGTCCAGCCTTAACCTTGACGTTATCTCCTGGCCGGACGTCGCATCGTGCTTCGCTCTGCGGAAACCGGACGCGAACAAAGGAAATTTCGGGCACGTGCTCGTGATCGGCGGAGCGGTGGGAAAGTCGGGGGCGGCGGCGATGGCGGGAATGGGGGTGTTGCGGGTGGGCGCCGGACTGTGCACCGTCGCCACACCGAAATCGGTGCTGCCGCTGGTTGCGGGCTTTGCTCCGGAACTGATGACCGAACCGTTGGCGGAGACCGAGGCGGGGACGATCTCGGCGGGCGATTACGGCCGAGTCGATCGTGCCATGCAGGGAAAAGCCGTAGTTGCGCTCGGACCGGGGATTTCGCGCAACCCGGAGACGGTGCAACTGATCCACTCGACGGTAGCGAAATGCACAGTGCCGCTGGTGCTCGATGCCGACGGGCTGAACGCGTTCGAAGGCCGGGCCCAGCTTCTCAACGGCAGCAAGCGCCCGCTAGTCATCACGCCGCATCCGGGCGAGATGGCGCGCCTAACCCGGCTTTCGATCGCCGAGATCCAGAAGGACCGCATGGGCGTGGCACGAAAATTCGCGGCCGAGCACCAGTGCATCGTGGTGCTCAAAGGCCATCGCACGCTCATCGCCGAGCCCGGCGGTCACGTTTGGGTGAATACCACCGGCAATCCGGGTATGGCGACGGGCGGCACCGGCGACGTGTTAACCGGGTTTATCGCGGGCATGGTCGCGCAGTTCCCACACGAGTTGGT
>JBOGLI010000880.1:0-3280 GCA_050746165.1 Terriglobales bacterium
GTGCGTATTGGGGTCAACTGGGGTTCGCTCGACCAGGCTCTCCTGACCCGCATGATGTACGAGAACAACAAGCTCCCCGAGCCGCTCGACGCGCGCGACGTCACCATGGAAGCGATGGTCGTGAGCGCGCTGGATTCGGCGAAGCGGGCTGAGCAATACGGCCTCCGACACGACCAGATCATTCTCAGCGCGAAAGTCAGCGGCGTGCAGGACCTGATCGACGTCTATCGCTCGCTCGCCGCGCGTTGCGATTACCCGCTTCATCTCGGCCTTACCGAGGCCGGCATGGGCAACAAGGGCGTCGTCGCATCGAGCGCTGCCCTGGGCGTGCTGCTGCAGGAAGGCATTGGCGACACGATCCGCGTCTCGCTCACGCCCGCGCCCAACGGCGATCGCACCGAGGAGGTTCTGGTCGCACAGCAGATTCTGCAGTCGATGGGCATCCGCAGCTTCCTCCCGCAAGTGACCGCCTGCCCCGGCTGCGGACGCACTACTAGCACGTTCTTCCAGGAGATGGCCGAGCAGATCGAGAATTACGTGCGCACGCAGATGCCGGAGTGGAAAAAGGAATTTGACGGCGTCGAAGAGATGAAGCTGGCGGTGATGGGCTGTGTCGTCAATGGTCCGGGGGAATCAAAGCACGCCAACATCGGCATCTCGCTGCCGGGCACATTTGAGGAACCGAAGGCCCCGGTGTTCGTCGATGGACGCCTGATGACCACGCTCAAGGGCGACCGCATCGTCGCCGAGTTCATCAAAATCCTCGACGAGTACGTCGCCTCACATTATTCGAAGCGGGAAGTTGCCGTGGGAAAGTAGAGAGTTTTTGGTTCTTGGTTGTTGGTTCTTGGTATTCCGCCGGATAAAGCAGAAACTATTCTGCACCTGACGACCAACAACCAATAACTAACAACCAACAACTGTATTTCAACTCCGCCGCGTCACCCTGTGCCAAGGGACGCGGCGGTTTTGTTTCCCTCCGACGCCTGGAGGCGTGCGGCGGAGGCCCTTGGAGCCGGCCCGCGGCATCACTGCGAGCCGGGTATTAAAAAACACACTTCTGCTGCGACGTCTGGAAACGCTCTTCAAACCTGTTTGTTTGTTTGCCACCCAACGTGCGCAACGCGGGCCATCCTGTCTCGCGTCGGCCTCTCCGACCGGAGACTACAGACTGAGCAGGGCGGCGCAAGCACCGAGCCACATGGCGAAAGCGAAAATGTTGATTGCCATGCGAATGCCGGTGTTGTCGATGATCCAGTTATATTTGGCGTCCATCATGAACCTCCGATCCTTGGGTCTGCTGGATAGACGATGCGTTGGCCATTTGGTTAGCAACGCTTCGTTCTCTATCCAATACGTTGACCGCTCTTGAAAAGTTCCATCACCCTTGAAGACGACGGAAGAGCGGTTTCATTACATCGTCTGCGGTATATATTGCAGAAACGTTGCCAAACCGCTCGGATTCCTAAGCCCAACAATTGTTTATGGTTTTGTTACCTGCGGTTTATATGCGCCGTTCACCGGTGGGATGGAAGTGTTCGAAGACGGACACCAGAAGGCTCATGGCACATGGCTCTGGGCTCTGGGCGCAGAGCTCCCAAAGTCTGGCATACGAAGAGGGAGCGTCAAGCGCGGTCGCCGTAGGACTTTCATAAAATGCTTTCGGAAGGGCGCGGCTTCAGCCGCGCCGCAACGGCGGCCAGTATTCATGCGGCTTTAGCCGCCGAGGGCATCAGTCAGCGCAGAAAGCATTCTTTGAAATATGTCTAAGCACTAAGCACTCGGCACTAAGCACTAGTATCCAGCAATCACGACCCAATACATCCCCGATGGATATTTCGTGCTGCTGGCAAAGCAGGCGCCGATGGCGATTCGACCGACCGCGAAGTCGCCCGCCAACTTGCGCGCGCTGCTGGGAAGAGCGGAAATATCGCTTTCCGTGTACGCAACCGCGGTGTGGACATTCGGAAGCGCCAACACATCACGGGTTGCGAGTTGCCCGTCGTGGGCCATGCGGCAGGCGATGGTTTGCAATCGCGGTTCCTTCACCAACTTCACCGCCGGAGCCTTCGCTTCACGCCGTGCGTCCTGGAACGCGGCGAATACGCGATCGCGTGCCTGCTGCTCGGTAATCTTCTCGTACTCGCGCGCAAAGTCTTCGGTCACCCACAGGTCCTCGCCCGCTCGCACTACTCCGATCCCAACCGAGTTGAACTTGGTACTGAGGATGTTGGCGCGATGGGGCGGCGATTGCATCAGCGCCTGGTTCGCCGATTCGGCGCTCTGATTGAGCACAACGTTCTCGCCCGCGCTGCTGAACTGCGCTCCCGCGCTCTCCAGCCGGCGCGAAAACGCGGGCTCGTCGCCGATCTCATGCGCGAGCTGTCGTTTGGCAGCCATCAATTGCGAATGTTGGCGGGCTGCCTCCTGCAGTTTCGGATCGAGCTTGAGCGACATCAGCCCCTGCCGCGCGCGCTCCAGGTTGAGCAGCTTCAGCATCTCCTGCTCGGCCTTCGAATCAACCTGTTGCGCGGCGCCGGCGGCGGCCCATGCCAACACGAGGATGAACGCAACCATTCTCACAGGGGATCAGATGCGGTGTGGGTGGGAGAAGTACTGAGTAATGAGTATTGAGTAATGAGTCGGAAATATCATGTCGTCCTCTCAGTACTCATTACTTATTACTTATTACTCGGGAGCCATTACTCGACTGAAATTGTCTTTAACCTCGGGCTGACAATCAGCTTCGGCTCGGTGTACTTCTGCACGTCTTCCGCTGTGAGCCCCGGCGCGACTTCCTCCAGCACCAGCCCTTCCGGCGTCACCTTGATCCACGCCATTTCGGTGGCGATGGTGTCCACCACGCGCACGCCGGTCAGCGGCAGCGTGCATTTTTTCAGGATCTTCGGCTTGCCGTCTTTCGTCGTGTGCTCCATCGCGACCACCACGCGACGCGCGCTCGCCACCAGGTCCATGGCCCCGCCCATGCCCTTGACCATCTTGCCGGGGATCATCCAGTTGGCCAGCGAGCCCTCTTCATCCACTTCCATCGCGCCCAGCACGCTCAGGTCGATGTGCCCCCCGCGGATCATGGCGAACGACTCGGCGCTGGAGAAAAACGCGGTGCCCGGAATTTCGCTCACCGTCTCCTTGCCGGCGTTAATGAGATCGGGATCTTCTTGCCCGGAGACCGGATATGGACCTACGCCGAGCATCCCGTTCTCCGATTGCAGGATGACTTCCATGCCGGCGGGAACGAAGTTGGCGATCAGCGTCGGCA
>JBOGLI010000881.1:0-4319 GCA_050746165.1 Terriglobales bacterium
CACCAGCAGCGCGGGCAGGAGCAGCAATCCAAGCTTGCGACCAGGGCGATCGAGGAGCAGCAGCAACAACCCTGCCCAGGCCAGCGTCGTGAGGCAGATCTCCAGTGCGTGCTGATCGATCACATCGGCGGGCGTGAGGTCGTCATTGAAAAATGGATAGGGGCCGACCCAGAAGACCACGACGTGCTGCAGCGTCGTGCGCGCAAAGAAACCGGGATCGCGATGGAAGGTGTCGAAGACCAGCCGCTTTCTGCCGGCGAGGTAATTCAATTCGCCGGCCTCAGCGTAGTGGCGAAATTCAGCCGGATCGGAGCCGGGATAGCGCCAAGTCAGCCAGCCACGACGGGAGTTGGCGTCGTTGCCGAAGCTGACTTCAGCCCAGAGATTGTCGCGCATGAACATCCACTTGCCCATCACGACGCGGTCGCGAATGATCCACGGAGTGATCATCACGACTACGAGGGCAACCGCGGCAGCGGCATGCCAGGTTCGGCGTGAGGACCGCGACTGCCACCATGCCCAGGCGAGCATGAAGGGCATCATGGAAATCAACGTTGTGTTGATGAGCGCGATCAAGCCCCAGACCGCGCCTAGTTTCAGCCAGGCTGCGCTCGAGTTCTCGTCCGGCAAGGTCAGCGTGAGCCAAATGGCGATCAGCAAGAGCAGGATCGTGATTTCCGTCTCCCACGCCCAGAAGACGGCGTAATCCATCATCGACGGCAGCACGGCCCAAATCCACGCCGACCACAGCGCCACCTTTTTACCGCCGATATGGTCGGCGATCCGGTAGATGAGAAGAGTGGAAAGGCCGGCAGCGATGCAGTTGAGTGCGAGCGCGACCAGGCCGGAAGCGGGCGAGTAAACGCCAAAGAGTCGAAAAATTCCCGCGAGCAGGTAGGGATACAACGGCGGCTGCCATGCTGTGGGACCGGTCCATCCATGGAAGGGGGAACCGAAGCCATGTCCGAGCGCGATGGAGTGCGCAATCCGCCCCATTTCATAGCCGAACTCCCAATGGGCGGAGGCGAGCCCGGGCCGTGGCGGCGGAAACCAATACGATTTCGCGATGAGCACCGCGGCAAAGCGCAGTAGAAATGCCACAACGGCGGCGGCGCGCGCAGGGAGCGGAAAGACGCGAATGTGAAAGCTAGAGAGCTTCGATCGCGAAGGACGCGATTCGGCGTTTTCCCTGGAAGCAGTTGGCATGGAGAAGCAGGGTCATTCTGCCATGGCTTCCGGACACGCACAACTTCGCCGGCGGCGCACAACCAGTGGCGTCCCTAGTCTTTTTTCATCCAGGTCCAGACCGGCGCGCCGCTCTTGTCGCGCAAGACGACGGTGGAATTGCCGTTGACGACTTCTCGCGCCAGGATTACGTCCTGATCGTCGATCTTGACGCGCGAACCGGTCACCTCGATTTGTTGCCCTTTTTCGAAGGCCACGTCGAAGTCCTTCAGGAACACGGTCGGGCAGAGGCGGACTTCCACGGTTTCCGTCGCCGTCTTCAGCATCAGGTGAACATGCTCTTCCTTGCCCACGGGCAGTTCCTTGATGTCGTCGATCACACCCTTTACGGTGACTTCCTTCGAGGTGTCGTACTTGGAAGTGGCCGTTCCGCCGGACTTTTGCGCGAAGGCGGCCAGCGAGGTGACAACGGCCAGCGCAAACATGATTTTGAGAACGGTAGCGATTCGCACGGGGCTCCTCCTCCGTCGCCGTCGTGGGCGGCGGCACGATGAGCTTCTATCGTGTTAACGGTAGCGCGATCGGCGGGAGGGCGCTGTGAGTTGCGTCACAGGAGGTAAATAAAGGATGTTTGCCGTAATTGGCGCATTTTGTCAGAATGAGCGGCAAACATGCTCTCCCGAATGAAGCATAGGTTCCTGCCACGGCTGGCGGTGCCTTCCGATACGACCGAGTGGCTGAGGACAGAGCGGGTGCTCGCCTCCGCGCGCGTGTTCCTCACGCTGACCGCCATGATCGCGGTGTATCTCGACTCGACGGAACCAACGCGGTACGCGGGACTGGCGTACGCGATCCTGGACGCGTACGTTCTCTGGGCAGTCGTGGTATGGGCAATCCTGAGGCGCGAAATTACGTCGCCTTCGTTTGCCGACATTGTCCACCTGCTCGACATCGTTTTCCCGATCGTGTTCATGTTGTTCACCGCGGGGCCGAATAGCCCGTTCTTCTCGTTCCTGTTATTCGTCCTGACCGCGGCGGCGTTCCGCTGGGGTCTGCCCAAAACCGTGATCACCAGCGTGATCGTGACGGTTTTAATCATCGCCGAAGCGGTGATACTGAGCTATGGTCCGCAGCATTGGCTCGCGGGTCAGTTTGAAGTGAATCGATTCGTTATCCGGATCAGCTACCTGCTCACGCTGGGCATCCTGGTGGGATACCTGGGCGAAGAAGAAAAGCGGTGGCGGGCGGAGAACGCGACGATTACCCGACTGCTCGCGAAAATCAATTCCGGGGGCGGACTGCGCGCCGGGATCGAATCGCTATTCGACGAGCTCCTCCGCATCTTCTCGGCGCGCGAAGCACTCATCGTGCTGATTGAATCGGAAACGAAGCGGATCTACACGTGGCGACAGCAGAACACCGGGGCCTACGCGCGCAGCGTGGAAGTGGAACCAGGGGAACGCCGGGCGTATGACATTGTCCTCCCGGCGGACGCAATGTTCGCGCAGTCGAATGCAGGGCGGTGGAAGTGCTGGGCGGTGGACGCAAATGGCCGGCCGGCCCCCGTCGGCCCAGGCTACGATCCGGGCAAAACAATGCCCGAAATGGAAGGCAGTTCGGCGGTGCTGGCCGCCAACTTACGAATGGGCGAGGAATGGACGGGATACGTTCTGCTGCGGGACGGGATTACCGGGCCGAAACCGGCGGACGAGCTTCGTTTTGTGCAGTCGATGATCCAGCAGATCGCCCCGGCCCTCTATTCCGTGTTCCTGATCCGGAGGTTGCGGTCACGAGCGGGCGCGATCGAACGTGCGCGGGTGGCGCGCGAGCTGCATGACGGCGCCATCCAGACGATGATCGGAGTCGAGATGGAGCTCGACGTCTTGCGACGCCAGGCGGAGAAAGCAGACCGTTCGAGCGCCGTCACGGCACGCATGCAACACGTGCAGGAGGTGGTCCGCAACCAGGTGTTCGACCTGCGCATGCTCATGCAGCAAATGAAACCGCTGGAATTCCGCCCGGGGCAGGTGCTGGACCACATGGCCGACCTGGTGGACCGGTTCCGGCGGGACACAGGGATTGGAGCACAGTTCGTCACAACGCTGGAGGATGCGGAGATGCCGAGCCGCATGGCGCGCGAACTGGTGCGCATGCTGCAGGAGGCGCTGGTCAACGCGCGCAAGCACAGCGGGGCCACTTTGGTGCAGGTGCGGTTTGCCGCGGAAGATGGTTGCTGGAAAATGGGAATCGTGGATAATGGGCGCGGCTTCGAATTTTCCGGCCGAATGACATTGAACCAACTTGATGCCGCGCGACTGGGACCCGGAATTATCAAGGAACGGGTAAGGTCGTTGGGCGGCGAAATGACTGTCGAATCGACTCCGGGAACTGGAAGCGAAATCTGGATCTCAGTACGCCAGAAGGCGTATACGACTCATGGCTGAAAATCCAATTCAAATTCTAATTGCCGACGATCACCCGATTTTTCGCGACGGCTTGCGCCGTCTTCTGGAATCCGAGCCCCACCTGCAGGTGGTGGGCGAAGCCTCCGATGGACGGCAGGCGATCGAAATGGTCGGTAAGACCAAACCCGACATCCTGCTGCTGGACGTCGCCATGTCGAACCTGCCCGGACTGGAAGCGCTCCGGGAACTCTCCGAAGCACAAACGCCGGTTAAGGTCATTATCCTGACTGCATCGATCGAGCGCCGGCAGATGCTGATCGCGCTGCAACTGGGAGCCCTCGGCATCGTGCTGAAGGAGTCCGCCACACAGGTGCTGATGAAGAGCATCGAAACGGTGCAGGCGGGCGGGTACTGGGTCGGCAAGGCCAGTGTTCCAGACCTGAAGGAACTGGTTTTGCAGGACATGCCTGCGGTCGAGCAAGAGCCCTCGGGCGAAAAATGGGGGCTCACGAAGCGCGAGATGCAAATGGTCGCGGCCATTGTCGAGGGCTGCAGCAACCGCGACATGGCGCAGAAGTTCGGGGTCCGCGAGGACACGGTCAAACACCATCTGACCAGTATTTTCTCCAAACTGGGCGTGGCGACCCGCCTGGAACTGGCGCTGTTCGCCCTCGAGCACAAGATGGTGCCCAAAGAAGGGAGCGGCGTGCGCCAGGCATCGGGCAGTTG
>JBOGLI010000882.1:0-1749 GCA_050746165.1 Terriglobales bacterium
CGAGAGCGCGACGTTGTAGCCGCCCTGCACCATGCGCGTGCAGCCGCTCTGTCCAAGCAGGCCTTTGACGGCGACGGTGATGTCGAGTTTCGGCGCGCGGGTATACGCATGCAACGCGGCCATCAACCCGGCGCCACCAGCGCCGAGGATGAGAATGTCCGTCTTGAGCGACTCAACGTTCATAGGTTCCGAAACGCCGTAATACCCCAGTACGCCCACGCCACGCCGAGCACGACCAGCACGATGGCGACTACGCGCGCGCCCTTGCGGCCGATCCCGCCGAAATCGAGGACGATGCCGAAGAGACCGTTCAGGCCGTGGTAGAGCGCGATCAGCAGAAAGGAAATGTCGATCGCCTGCCACCACGGGTTCGCGAGCCGTTGCAGGATGACTTCGTAAGAAAGGCCGCCGTGCCGGATCGTCGCGGTCATGTAATGCTCGACCCAGAAATGAGCCACCAGCAGCGGGACGAGCGCCGCGCCCGTAATCCTCTGCAAGTACCAAGTGACCGCATTTCCACGAACTTTCATAATTATCGCCACACCGAATAGATCAAGATCGGCAGCGCGCCGGCGATGAATACCGCCGCGCCCGCCACTATCACCAATCCCCAGAAAACTTTTTTCTGCTGGCGGTGCGCGAAGCCGAGATCGAGCACCGTCAGCCGGATTCCATTGAAGGCGTGCAGGATCACCGTCAGAAGCAGCCCGATCTCCGCCAGCTTGAAAAGCGGGGTGCCGTAAAACGCGAGCTGGCGATTGAATTCCGCCGGTCCCTGGCTGAGGTGATGAATCGTTTCCACGTGCAGGAACAAGTACGCCAGCAGGGCCAGGCCGGTGGCGCGCTGGATCACCCAGGCGGTCATGCCGACCAGTTGCCCGGTGTAGTTCTTGATCAGCACCCTCGTACTCGTCGCCGTGCTCATGATCCCAAGTCTCTTTCGTGAAGCAGCTCGCCGCGCTTGAGCAGCGCGATGCCAGCTGTCAGGTTGATGCCCTGCGGGCAAACCGATGAGCAGTTGAACTGGGTGTGGCAACGCCAGACGCCGTTGCGATCGTTCACAATCTCCATGCGCTCTTCGTGCGCCGTGTCACGCGGATCGAGAATGCGCAGCAACGCCTTGTTGATCGCCGCCGGCCCGAGGTAACGCTTGTTCATCCCGGGGATGCTGCAGGCCGCAAAACAGGCGCCGCAGGTAATGCAATCGCGCTTGTCCTTCGCATGTCGGCCATAGGGCGAGTCGGCAGGGACGCGCGCCAGTTCGCGCGATTCCGGATTCGACGGACGAAACGCCGGGCGCACTTTTCGCCACTGCTCGAAGAATGGATCAAGCTGGATCGCGAGGTCGCGCGCCACCGGGAAATGGGAAAGTGGCATCAGCACGACGTCCGCTTTCGGATCGAGCGTAGTGAGCCGGGTCTTGCAGGCCAGCCGGGCGACGCCGTTGATCCGGATGGCGCACGTTCCGCACATACCCACGCGACACGAGCAGCGGAAGCCGACGGTCGGATCCTGCTCCCGCTGGATGGCGAAGAGTGCGTCCAGGACCGTCAGCTCGGGAGACGGCTCGATCCGGTAACTCTGGAACGTCCGGCGGTCGTCCGCGCCCGAGCGGCTAATGCAAATTGTGCGGGTGGCTGTGTTCATTATGCTGAACGATGAAATGGCTAACTGAAAAGCAGGCTTAATCTCATCACAGTGAATGTTGAGTGTCAAGTCATCAATAGGCGGTTTTTTCCTCCGCCAGTA
>JBOGLI010000883.1:0-2409 GCA_050746165.1 Terriglobales bacterium
AACCTCATGCACAGGAGCCAGCTTCCGTAGTACGTTTCTTGCGGTTGGGCCTATAATCTTGGGAACCTGTCACCGGGGCCAATTATCCATGAGCGATGCCAACGCCACAGCGACCGACCGTATGCGGCACCTCCAGGAGTTGGCCATTTTCCACGACGTGGCGAAGGCGCTGACGTCGTCGCTCAACCTCGATTCGATCCTGCAAACGATCATGGCCAAGGTCGCCGAGTACTTCAAGCCGGACACCTGGTCGCTGCTGATGATCGACGAATCGTCCGACGAGCTCTACTTCGCGATCGCGGTGGGAGACGCCGCTGATGCGCTTAAGTCGGTGCGCTTGAAAGTCGGCGAAGGCATCGCCGGCTGGGTCGCGAAAAATGGCGAGCCACTGGTCGTACCAAACGTCTATGACGACCCCCGCTGGGCGCGGCGGGTTGACGATCAGACCAAATGGCAGACGCAATCGATCATCTGCATTCCTCTCACCGCGAAACAACGCGTGCTCGGAGTCATACAGCTCATCAACGTGCCGATGGCGAGTTTTACCGACAGCGAGATGTTCTTCCTGCGCGCCATCTGTGACTACGCCGCGATCGCAATCGATAACGCGCGCTCGGTGGAACGCATCCAGGAACTGACGATCACCGACGACTGCACCGGGCTGTTCAACGCGCGCCATCTTTACAAGACGCTGGAGGCCGAGGTTTACCGTTCCGCGCGTTTCAATTACGAGTTCACGGTGTTGTTCATCGACTTGGACCATTTCAAGCAGGTGAACGACACGCACGGGCACTTGATCGGGAGCAAGCTGCTGGCCGAAATCGGCTACACGATCAAGAGCCACCTGCGACTGATCGATTATGCGTTCCGCTACGGCGGAGACGAGTTCGTCGTGCTGTTGCCGCAGACGGGCAAGGAATCGGGACTGATCGTCGCAAGGCGCCTGCTCGAATCGTTCCGCACCAGCCGGTTTTTGAAAGATGAAGCGCTGAACCTCAACGTCCGCGCTTCCATCGGACTGGCCGCCTACCCCGATGACGCCAAGAGCGCGCACGAGATCATCCGGCAGGCGGACGAGATGATGTACGAGGTGAAGAACTCCTCGCGCGACAATATCGCCATCGCGCAGCGCGGGATCCTGCGCTGAAGCAGACCTGAGAACGCCGGCGGGTGGGCGTTTTCGCGCAGCCTGGTCACTCCGATATGTGATGTGGGTCACGGAGGACAGTGACACGTTTGGGCAAGATGGAGGCATGAAAGCCATCTTGCCTGTGCCCATGCCGTACTGGTCCGGGGGGCGACTGCAGTACATGTGGTGTACCGGATGCTCCTGGCGGTACCCGATCGAGGGCCCGCAGGCCGAGTATCCCGACGTGCGCACCGAACAGGAAGTGAAGTCCGCGTTCGAGGAGCACGATTGCGCCTCGTTCCCGGGTTAACCCGCGGGCGGCGCCTTCTTCTTCGTCTTAGGCTTGACTTTCTTGGCGGGAGCTTCGTCGTCGATGATGATCTTTTTCGGCGGAGCACTCTCAGACTGAGCCTGGCGCGAGGCCTGCTGGATGCGCGCAACCTCCGCGTCCTTTTGGGCGGTGATCGCCTCCAGCGCGTTGCCAAGCGCGCGGCGTTCCTGGTCGAATTCCCCGAGATCGCGGGCCAGCGCCGCATATTCCTCTTTGGCGCCGAACGCACCGGCCGACTCGGTCAGGTTACTCATCACGTCATAAAGGACGTTGACGTTGCGGTACAGCTTGAAGGCGGCATTGGAGCTTTGCGGGTTCTGCTGGGCGGCCGTGACCAAGGCGGGCAGCGCCTCGCTCATGTTGCGCTGAAGCGATTGGGCACGGGCCTGCGCGTCCTGCTTGTTCTCACCGTTGGTCTTCCATTTTTCGATACGCAACCGCGCGAGGTTGACGCGCGCATCTTCGACAGTGCGCGAGAGACTTGGGAGAAGCGGTACGACACCGCCGGGCGCGGGTGCGGCAACCTGCGCCACAAGAGGGGCAGTCAGCGCGAAGATCAATCCGAAGCGCCGAAGCATGTTGAATGTGAGATGCAGCGGAGCGCCTCCGCGCTTCACGCCACAGTAACGATTTCAGCGCCGGTTCCGAAGCGGCCCACCCGGGGGACGAGCAAACGGGTCGATGCTTTGGGCGAGGTCGGCACCGGTTTGCGGGACTTGTAGCTCCACACGAACCAACCGACCAATATCATCAACGCTGCGACCACCAGAAGGATGATCAGGGAGGCGCGAACACCAGAATTCTCCGCCATAGACCCTCCGCAAGAGGGATGCGAGGCGAGCGTATGAGTTTGGCCGGCGACGTTGACGAACCGGCTGGGCTGCGGGACAATGAAGCGAGCGGAATAGTCCGCTTCCCACCGGTGTGGGCCTGTGGCGCAGCTGGGAGC
>JBOGLI010000884.1:0-4239 GCA_050746165.1 Terriglobales bacterium
GCCAACTCGCCCGTCCTGCTCTTCCAGGTGAAGCGCGAAACCGAGTTCGGCCTCCCGTTCTACCGCGGACCCGGCACCGCGATCCATTACGACGGCGGCCCCCTGCCCGACCACGCTGCCATGATCGTGACCCGCGCCGGCTCGCGTCCAGCGCTGCAAAAAGCGCTTCCCTCAGGCGCCGTTCTCGCCCACGGCGCCGACTTCGCTCCCCAAAAGCTCGAGTTCTACATGGTCGGGAAAGTAGTAAGTAATAAAAATAAGTAATGAGCACGGAACGCCGTTGCTTATTACTTATTACTTATTACTCATTACTTATTACTCGTTTCCCATTCCTCAGTACTCTCCATGTTCCAGCGTTTGCCTCTCACCGCCCCCGCAGCTAGACTCACCTCTTGCGCCGATGGAGATTCTCGACCTCAGGCACTTTGCCTCCGCTGACCTGCGCCCTCTGCTAAACGAGGAGGTCGAGGTATGGCGCGATTTTCTGTCGTGGGATTACCGCGCCTCGGCCGAGATGATCCTCCGCTATATCGACGCTCGCATCCTCCCCGGCTATGCCGCCGTGGAGAAGGGACGGATCCTCGGTTATTCGTTTTTCGTTTACGAGGGAAGCAAGGGCGTGATCGGCGATCTCTTCGTCGAGGGCGAACGCCAGCGTTATTCAGATCCTATCGAGCACCCAGTGGAGGTCCGCCTCGTCTCGCATGTGATCGAGACGCTCCAGCAATCCCCCGGCGTGCATCGCGTCGAAGCGCAACTGTTGCTGCATCCGACTGGCGCCGCCGCGCGCCCGTTCCTGCACGAGGGATTCCAGCGCCACCCGCGGTTGTTCATGACGCTGCCCATCACCAAAGCGCTGCCGCCGCGCCGCGTACTTTCGGCAGACTTCGAAGTCCGGCGCTGGAGCGACATGGATTACCAGGCCGCCGCCGCCGTCATTACCGGCAGCTACCGCAACCACATCGATTCCGAGATCAACGACCAGTACCGCACCGTCACCGGGTCGTTGCGCTTCCTCAATAACATCGTGCGCTTTCCGGGCTGCGGACAATTCGACGCCGCCTCATCGCTGGTCGCCTATCACAAGCCTTCCCGAACGCCGGTGGGTCTCATCCTGTGCTCGCAGGTGAAGCACGACGTCGGACACATCACCCAGGTCTGCGTCTTGCCGGAATATCGCGGGTTTGGAATCGGCGAAGCGCTGCTCGCTGCCAACGCCGCCGACCTGCGCCGCCGCAACTTCGACAAGCTCTCGCTCACCGTCACCGAGGCCAACCGCAACGCGGTCGAACTCTATAAGCGCCTCGGCTACTCCATCGAGCGCGTCTTCGATGCTTTTGTGTGGGAAGGGTAAAGGGGATGTCAGATTTCTAAATTTCAAATTTATAAATTTGAAATCTTAAATTTATAAATTTGAAATTCGTAAATTTGAAATCCAGTTCAGTGTTTCATGATCCACATCACCCACCCGGCGAGGATCACTCCTCCGATGAACAGCGCGAAACAGTAGGCGCCGTACTTCACCATCTCGCGCGCGTTGTTGCGCTGGGTGATGCCGAAGACGATCGACGCGAAAATCGCGAACAGCAGCGCCGACGTGAAGTGGGACAGGTGCAGGGTCATGGCTTCTTGCCGATCGCGATGTGATAGGCGTCCACCGCGCTGATGATGTTCAGCAGCCCGGCCACCACCAGGAACTTGGTGCCGTAATCGGCGGTGGCATGCGCGATGTTGCCGGCGCCCACCTCCAGTCCCTTGCTGACGATGTACAGTCCGCCCGCACCGATATCGCCCAGGAAACCGAGAATATCGAGGATCTCGCCGGTATTGGGCGAGTACAGCTTGCCTTCCATCAGCAGGCCGATCACGAACATAATCACGATCGTGCCCATCAATATCAGCCCGCGTCCCCAGCGCTTCTGGATCAGGTGCCCGGCGCCCGGCGCGATCCATCCCACCGCCGGCGCAACTACCGCCATCATTCCGCCCGACGCGGCCGCCACGTTATTTGTCTTTGCAACTGCCATTCGACTCCGGAAATTTACAATTTTCAAATTTCAAATTTGAAATTGCTAAATCACTACGAGTTCCTTCTGTATTCTCCCCGTGACTTCCGCGCTCGCCTTGCGCACCAGCACGTCCACTTCGCTGCGCACGCCGAATTCCGGTAGGTAAATCCCCGGCTCCACCGAGAAGCACGTATTGGGCAGCAGTTGACGGATGTCGTTGGTCTCGAAGTTATCCATGTTCGCGCCGTTGCCGTGGACTTCGGTCGCGATCGAGTGACCCGTACGATGCGTGAAGTACTTCCCGTAGCCCGCCTGCTCGATCACGTCGCGCGTCGCCTTATCGATCTCCCACCCGGCGACTTTCCCGGCCTTTAAGCCCTCTTGCGCCTTTTTCACGCCCGCATCGCGCGCCCGCGTGACGATGTCGAAAATCTCCTGCTGCTTCGCGGTCGGCTGCCCGACGGCGCCCGTCCACGTAATGTCGTAATAGACCGCGTCCGGCGTGTTTCGCTTCGCCCACACATCCAGCAGAACGAAATCGCCCTGCTTGATTTTCTCATGATGCTCGGCGCTCGGCTCGTAATGCTGGTTGCCGCTGTTCGCGTTCACGGCGACGATCGGTCCATCATCTGTCACCAGACCCGCCTGGTCGAAGCGCTCGCGGAACCAGCGTTGGATCTCGTACTCGTTCGTCCCGCCGCCGCGCACGCGTCGCCCGATCTCCGGAAATGCCGCGGCGACGATTTCGTCGACCAACTTCGCGGCTTCGAAGTGGCTGCGCACCTGCTCCTCGGTCCAGGTCGCCTCAAACATCGTGACCAGGTCGGCCGAGCTGATGATCTCGTGCCCGAAGCTGCGCAGCAGCTCCACCGTCCCCGCATCCACCAGCGAAACGATGAACACGCGGTTGTTCGGCGAGTACTGCATCGCGATCTTTTTATACGGCGCGAGCGTCTGCTTGAGTGCGCCTTCCAACTCCTGCCAGCCCGAGTACTCGGCCTTCGTGCCGGGCAGTGTGTCGAGGTGGTGCGATTCGATGCGGTGTACCAGTTTCTGCGGCTCGCCCTTCGCTGGCACCAGGTAGTACCAGCGCCGCGTCACCATCAGCGAAGCGGGCAGCCCGAGCACGCGATAGCCGATCGGATCGCGATGGTGGTGGTCGTAGAAGAGCCACGCGTCGATGCCGCGTTCGCTCAATGCTTGCTGAATTTCTGCCAGTTTCATTGCGAACGACTATTGTACCGGAGCGCGAAAAGAAGTGCTGAGAGCTTACTGCCGAGTGCTGAGCAAAACCGGTTAGGCTAAGCACTCACCACTCGGCATAGAAATCATCAACTTGTTTCAAGAATGCTTTCGGAAGGGCGTGGCTTCACAGGATTGAAAAACTCACAGCCGGGTGTTTTCGGAAGGGCGCGGCTTCAGCCGTGCCGCACGCAGCCATCTTTCGGCGCGGCTTTAGCCGCTGTTCGCCACCTGCAACACTCTTTCACTTCCACCTGCTGACCACTGACCACTGATTACTGACCACTGACCAATGACCACTGACCACTGACTGCTTCTTCAGTGCACTATCTCATCCAGCGTGTACCCGCAGTACGGACAGAACGTGTCCGTCAGCCGCACCGGCCTCTGGCACTGCGCGCAATGCGGGTGCAGCTTCGTATGGCACGTCGGACAGTAATTGAAGCTCGCCTGCACCGGCGCGTGGCACTGCGGGCAGGGCTGCGTTGCGGGTTGCCGCAATAAAAAGTAAAGGATGAACCCGAGCGCGTTGGGAACGAAGATCACCAGCACCGTCCACAACGTCCGGCTCATACCCCGACGGCCGGCATCGACGTTGACGTATCCGACCAGCAGAAAATAGCAGGCCAGCACCGCGCCAGCGAGGAATCCCAGGAATCCGAGAAGCGGCTGCGGCGGCGGGTTCTTCTCGGCCGGGATCAATACGTTCATCAGGATTTGAATGCAGACGAACGCGATCCCCGCGAGCACATAGGCCCACGACGGAATGATCTTGAGTTCCTCGCCGAATCGCTTGGACGTTGGTTGCGTCAGGACTGGTTGCTGGTAGCTCATTCCGCTTCTCCCACCTGGCCGAACTCGAACCGAGGCCGCCAGCCGCTGCCCAGCAGCACCAGGCTCGCACTCAGGGCCGGCGCCGTCCACGCAAGCACGAACATTGAACGCCACTCCATCCGCGACAACTGCAACACCGCGCCCAGCCATGCGA
>JBOGLI010000885.1:0-1738 GCA_050746165.1 Terriglobales bacterium
CTCCAGGTTCGCGAGCACTCGGCCGACGCTTCCGAGTCGATGCGCGGCGGGTGAATTGATGGCAATCACCGGGGAGGTTTCAGTGAGGCCGTACCCTTCATGGATACGAACGCCGATGTCGGCAAACCAGCCAGCGAGATCGCGGCCGAGGGGAGCGCCTCCGGAGACATGGACATGCACGCATCCTCCCATCGCGCTGCGGACCTTCGAATAGAGCAAAGCGTCGGCCAACTTCCAACTGGGAGACCAGGGCCGTTTGCCGGCGAGGATTTCGTCGCGATGTGCCAAGCCTACGCGCAACGCCCAGTCGTAGATTTTCCGCTTGAATCCGGTGGCCGTCTGCTGGCGCACGCGGTCGCGCAGCTTTTCGTAAACGCGGGGAACTCCGACGAACACGGTGGGCCGGATCTCGGTCAGGTATTGCGCGACCAAGGGGATGGCGGGGCAATAGGCAATGGTGACGCCACAATGGAACAAGACGTAATCGAGGTGGCGGGCGGTAACGTGGGACAACGGCAGAAACGACATTCCCACCTGTCCGGGGCCGAGGTTGAAGTATGTTCCCGCATAGAAAAGGTTGGAGGCCAGGTTGCCGTGACTAAGCATCACGCCCTTGGCGATGCCGGTCGTGCCCGAGGTGTACACAATCGTGGCGAGATCTTCGGGCGCAATCGATTTTCCGAGCGCGTCGAGTTCCGCATCGTGCCCGATGTCGTTGCTTTCCATGACACGGGACAAGGGAACAGCCGCGTCACCGCCGACGTCATCCATGACGATGACTTTCTCGATGGCGGTGCGGTCCTGGAGCGCGAGGATCTTATTCAGTTGCTCGGCGGTGGAGACGAACGCCAGCCGCACTCCGGAGTCCTGGAGAATGGCCAAGGTTTGGTCGTTGGTGAGAGTCGGATAGATGGGAACATCGACGGCACCCAGCAGCAGCGTGGCGAAATCGGCGATCGCCCACTCGGGCCGGTTTTCAGCGAGGATAGCGACGCGATCGCCCCGGCCGATGCCCCAACGGGCTAGCGAGCGCGCTACGGCGATGACGCGCCGGTACAGTTCGCGGGAGGAGATGCCGATCCATTCCGCGCCCTGTTTGTGCAACATGGTCCGGGCGGCATCGCGCTCGACGACCGAGAAGAAAACGTCATTGATCGTGCGATCCACGGATTGCCTGCACAGTTTCAGTTTTGTCGTATGTCGTATCTCGTATGTCGGGCCGAGTCCCGAGATACGACATACACGATACGAAATACGCGATAGGGCTCCTGCCGATCAGCGGACGATGTTCTTTCCGAAGGCAAATTTCGGTGTTACCGAGAGCCGCACACTGTTACGGGGACCGTTCAACACATCGGTAAAAAAGTTGAAGCGGGCGAGGTCGGCGGTAGCCCGCAAGCCAAAGTGGGGATTGATCTCCCAGCTCACGCCGCCGCCGAAACCGTAAAACACGGCGTTATCGGAGGAGGACAACTTCCCGCCCAGCAGGGCACTGACGATCGGAGTGGCGGCCGGGCTGGGATTGGCCTGAATCTTGGCGTGCAGCAGCCCGAGGGCGGGACGGACGAAGAGCGTCACCTTCCTCAGTTTGCGGTAATTCAACTGTGGGCCGAACTGATAAGTGAACAGCGACGAATTATAAGGAACGGCAACGGCGCTGGCGGGGAATCCGGGTGGAAGCATGGCGGCCAGCTTGGCCTGGGTCGCGGAATTGAGGTGAGTGTGCAAGAGAGTGGAG
>JBOGLI010000886.1:0-1416 GCA_050746165.1 Terriglobales bacterium
CTCTCGGCGCGTTTCGGTCTGCTGTTTGGGAGATTTCCAGGTGAACATCGCAATCGCTGGTGTTAACGCTGGCATTCTGCAGGTATGCGTTGGCCACATGAAATAACTGGAGTTCGCGCCCGCTCCGGGGCGCATCGGGCGGAAGCACGGGAAGGCCCTGGTCCCAGCCAAGTATGTCCGTCACCGTAATTTCCTGCGGAGTGACGTTTGGAAGCGGAACGTGCTTGGCGGCGTGGCGATAGTCGGAGATGTCGGGCGCCACCGCCAGGCAGTTGCAGATATCTTTGGGCTCCGCCTGCCCTAGCTGCGTTGTTGCGCCGCAATGAAGATAGCCCAGCGAGAGCAAACCCGTAGTTCCAACCAGCAGGAAGGCCCGAACTGCCGCACCTCGGTACCGTTTGGCCCGTCCGAGCCCTTTGAGTCCCATTGTGATGTTTTGCCCCTGAATGTCTGAACCATGGCGGGCTCTCCGAGGTTGCACCGGACGGCGTTCGCGCGGTTACGAATGCTAAAAAAGCGGACCGCGCAACGAACGAGTAGTTCCGTCCGCGCGGTCCGCGGCAATCTTTTGGCGAAGCCCGAAGCCCGGCTACTTCGCCGTTGCCAGCACCGGCTTGTTCGTCTTCTCGATCTTCCGCAGCTCGTATCCCTCGTACACCTGCCTCGGCCGCGCGATCTTCGCCGTCGGGTCCTCCAGCATTTCGTTCCAGTGCGCCAGCAATCCCGCCATGCGCGGGATCGCGAACAGCACCGTGAACATTTCCGGCTTGAACCCCATTGCCTGGTAGATGATCCCCGAGTAGAAGTCCACGTTCGGATACAGCTTCCGCTGGATGAAGTATTCGTCGTTCAGCGCGATCTTCTCCAGCTCGAGCGCGATGTCCAGCTTGCGGTTTCGGCCGGTCACTTTGAACACGTCCTCTGCCGCCTGCTTGATGATGCGCGCCCGCGGGTCGTAATTCTTGTACACGCGGTGCCCGAAGCCCATCAGCTTGCGCTTGCCTTCCTTCACCTGCTTGATGAAGTCGGGAATGTGCCGCGCCTCGCCGATTTCGTCCAGCATGCGCAGTACTTCTTCGTTCGCGCCGCCGTGCAGCGGTCCGGCCAGCGCCGCCGCCGCTCCCGCCGCTGCCAGGTACGGATCGGGCAGGCTCGATCCCACCGCCCGCATCGCCGCCGCCGAGCAGTTCTGCTCGTGGTCGGCGTGCAGGATGAACAGGATGTCCAGTGCCCGCGACATCGCCGGGTGCGCCGTGTACTTCGGCTCCACCATCCTCCACAGCATGTTCATGAAGTTCTCGGTGAAGCTGAGGTCGTTGTCCGGGTAGATGAACGGGAACCCCACGCTGTGCCGGTACGAGTACGCGGCGATCGTCGGGATCTTTGCGATGAGCCGCACCGTCTGCAGTTTCCGGT
>JBOGLI010000887.1:0-4414 GCA_050746165.1 Terriglobales bacterium
GAGTCGATCGGCGGCTACATCTTGTTCGAGTTCTGGCGACGGCACCGCGAACGCGTCTCGACCCTCGCGCTCTGCAATACCAAGGCAACGGCCGATACCGACGAGGCGCGCAAAGGCCGCCTGCAGACCGCCGAGGACGTGCTCAAGAGAGGTGTCGAGCCGTTCATCGATGCCAACATTCCCAAGCTGATGGGCGAGAGCACGCGCGCCAACCGGCCGGACATCGTCGCCGCCGCGCGGGCCATGATGATGAAGATCACGCCGGCGGGACTGGCGGCCGTGCAGCGCGGCATGGCCGAACGGCCGGATTCGGTGGCAACGTTGCGGACCATCGACGTTCCGACGCTGATCATCACGGGCGATGAGGACATGATCCCGCTCGCGGAAGCGCAGTTGATGCAGCGACACGTCGCCAAGGCGGAGTTGAAGGTGGTGGCCAAGGCGGGGCACTATGCGGTGTTCGAGCACCCGGATGAGGTTGGGAATTTGTTGCGGCAGTTCCTGGAAGCAGTGCGCTAAGTCACAGCCGGATGATTAGCGCCGTTATAAAATGCGGTTGCCATGATTGATGTATATCTCGTTCCCGAAGGTACGAAGGTGTCCGCGAAGGGCGACGGCGCGCCGGTGGACATTCTTGGAATGACGAACCGCGTGCTGCTGTTGACGCTGACCATCGCCGGCATTGTCGAGCAGGAGTCGATCGAGGTCTCGATTTTCGGCTCGGCCAACGGCGAAGCGTGGAGCGAGAAGCCGGTCGCGTCGTTCCCGCAGAAGTTCTATCGCGGCGACCACCCGTTGCTGCTCAACCTGAACGAGCACCCTGAGGTCAAAATGTTGCGGGCACATTGGGAAGTCGGACGCTGGGGGCGCGGCGAGGCGACGCCGATGTTCGAGTTCCACCTGCGCGCGCGCGAGGTTCCAGCAGAGATGGTGGGAGCGCCCCGCACGGCGATGGCGGCGCGGGGCTGAGTTCAGCTACTTTTTCGCAGTGGCCATGAACGACTTCACTTCACCGAGGGCGCGGCGGGCAACCGCCGAGTTGGCGCCGTTCGGGTCGGCGCCGATGCACTTCTCCAGTTCGCTTACGGCGTCGTCATAGGCCTTCAGTCCCAGCAACACATGCGCGCGGACCAAGTGCGCAGGCGCATAGTTCTCGGGCGCGCCCTGCAGGGCGCGGTCGATCTGCTGGAGAGCCTGGCGGTACTCGCCCTTGCCGAGCAGCGCACGCGACATTTCGAAATGCGCCTGCCACGAGTTGGGGACGAGCGGCATGGCGTGGTCGAGCGTCATGGCGGCGTCGTTGTAACGCTGGAGCGAGTTATAGATCGCGCCGAGCACGACGTATCCCATGCCGTAACCAGGATCGGACTTCACCGACTGTTCGGCTTGCTGCTGGGCCGAGCCAAGGTTGTTGCCGAGCACGTCGAGCAAGGCGCCCAAGCTGAGGGCGCGGGAGTAGGTCGGGTCGGCCTTGAGGGCTTTTTCGCAATGCTGGCGCGCGTCGTCGAGTTTCTGCTTCTTAAACGCTTCAGAGGCCTTCTCGTATTCCTTCTTCGCCTTTTCCGGGACGCGCAACTCGTACATGGAGACGGTAGCGGCGCCGCTGTTATCGCCGGCGACGGGTCCGGATATACGCAGGGTGACGTCGTTGCGGCCGAGCGGATCGAGATCCACGCGCTGGGAGGCTTCCTGCAGGCCGGAAGTGCCACGAACCTCGTAATGGCCGGGGGCAATGTTATCGAGCGAGAAGGAACCGCCCGGCAACGTGTATCCCGAGGCGACGATTTCGCCGGTGCTGACCTTCCGCACCTCGATGCGCACGTCCTTGATGGGCTGGCCATCGCTGCTGACTACCGTTCCGGAAATGTTCGCACTCGCGTTAGGGCCGCGTACGGACATGTCGGGAGAGTTCATCTGCGCGACTTGCGCTGCGGCAGAAGCGATTAAAAGAAGAACAACGGTTGTAAGAGAAAGGACCCGGCACTTCATTCGGTGTACCCTAAAGTTTTGGGGGAACCGGGTCCGGAGGCAGGGGACTCAGAACTTTTGGTTACCCACGTTCAGTGCAGCGTTGTTGCGCGCACTGTTCAGTGAGACTGTCAATGGAGAAGCGGCGTTGCCCCTGATACTCGCCGTTGTCAAGAGGGAAATTTTGAAATCAGAGGCAACTCACACGGGAGTCGGCGAATTGCAAAGCGGAGACCGCACGATGAAGATCACGCCGCGGCGCGGAGTGCAGGGCTCGGTCGCACTGCCGGGCGACAAGTCTATCTCCCATCGCTATGCGATGTTAGCTGCGCTGGCGGAGGGGGAGTCGAAGCTCGCAAATTTCTCCACCGGAGCCGACTGCCAGAGCACGCTGGCGTGCATGGAAGGCCTGGGAGCGGAGGTGAAGCGAGCCGACGGGGTGATTTCGATACTTGGTGCCAAGTTGCGCCAGCCGAACGCGGCGCTCGATTGCGGAAACTCGGGGTCGACCATGCGCATGCTTTCGGGGATCCTCGCGGGACAGCCTTTTGCAAGCGAGTTGATCGGCGACGAATCGCTGTCGCGACGACCGATGCGCAGGGTGATCGAGCCGCTGGAGCGGATGGGAGCGCGAATCAACTCAAGCGATGGCCGAGCTCCACTACGGATCCACGGCGGGCGGCTGACGGCGATCGACTACTCGCTGCCGGTGGCCAGCGCGCAAGTGAAGTCGGCGGTCTTGCTGGCCGGATTGTTCGCGCGCGGCGAGACGTGGGTGGAAGAGCCCGTCCGTACGCGCGACCACACGGAGATCGCGCTCGGGGCGTTCGGAGCGGTCGTGCAACGCGATGGAATGCGCGCTGGCATCGCCGGCGGACAGGCACTGCACGCGGTGGAGGCGGTCGTGCCCGGAGACCTGTCATCGGCGGCCTTCTTCCTGTGCGCAGCGGCGATCTTTCCGGGATCGCAATTGATCGTCGAGAACGTATTGCTGAATCCTCGCAGGGCCGTGCTTCTCGACACGCTTACGGCTATGGGCGCGCAGATTTCGATCCTGCATGTCGAGGAACGACTCGGCGAATTGGCTGGCGCAGTGCGCGTGATTGGAGGCATGCTGCGCGGGGGAACGATCGCAGGCGCGCAGACGGCGGCGCTGATCGACGAATTGCCGGTCCTGGCGGCGGTGGCGCCCTACACCAGCGAAGGGATCGAGATCCGCGACGCGGCGGAGTTGCGCCACAAGGAAAGCGACCGCATTGCAGCCGTGACCGCGAACCTGCAAGCGATGGGGGCGGAAGTGGAGGAGCGCGCGGACGGACTGCGGGTGCGCGGCGGTCAGCCGCTGCACGGAGCGGAAATCGATTCGCGCGGCGACCATCGCATCGCGATGGCGTTCGCCGTCGCCGCACTGCGAGCGGAGGGCGAGAGCGTGATTCGGGGCGCCGACTCGGCGCGCATCTCGTTCCCGGAGTTCTTCCAACTGCTTGACGCGGTCGCGCGAGACTGAACGATGCTGCTGATCATGGCGGGACTGCCGGGCACCGGCAAGAGCACGCTGGCGCAGGCGGTCGCGAAGAAGACCGGCGCAATCGTGCTCGACAAAGATTCGCTCCGCGCAGCACTCTTCCCGCCCAACCTGATCGAGTACACGCGCGAACAGGACGACTTCGTAGTGCGCGTCATGCTCAAGGTTGCGGGCTGGATCCTGCGGCGTGATGCTGCGGCTGCGGTGATCCTGGACGGCCGGCCGTTCGCGAAGAAGTACCAGTTGGACCAGGTGGTGAACTTCGCGGAGTGGATCAAGTCGGCATGGCGGATCGTGGAGTGCACGTGCGATGAAGATACGGCGCGGGAGCGGTTGGCGTCAGCCGAACATCCAGCCGCGGACCGTGATTACGAACTGTACCGGCGCGTCAAGGGAGAGTGGGAGGAGATCACGCGTCCCAAGCTGGTGGTGCATTCGGGGCGTCGGGTGGAGGAACTAGCGGGCGAGGTGGTTGCTTACCTCGGAGAGGATCGCGAGTCAAAATAATGAAAGCAACGGAGCTATAATTTTCCGTCAGGAGGAAAGTCCTATGCGTGTCCTGCGCTATGTGGCGTTCCTGCTCATCGTCGGCGCAACGGTAGCGGTTGCCGCCGAACCGGGCCGCGCGAATTCGTCGATGCGAGGCGCCCTCACTCGCGATGCGAATGGAAACTTTCAGTTCAGCGTGATGCAAGCTGCGCCGTCACGGAAATTTATCGTGCCGACAGTTGACCTGGCGGACGCTAGCGATCCGCGAAAACAACTGGCGCAGAACGGGGCGGACGAAGCGTTGCGGGAGACAATCGAAGGCCCTAACGTCTGCTACTTCATCCGCAGCTACATCATGAAGCGCGAGGGCGAGCGGGGCGCGACGCACCTGGAACGTGTCGAAACGTGCACGCCGATGTCGCGCATCCACAC